>CALPVV020000087.1 GCA_943327105.2 Nitrosovibrio sp. Nv4 | reverse complement strand
TCTATACTGTATGAGGGAGTACGAAGTCTGAATGAGTTCCATCCAATCCGCTTCTGGAAAATCAGAAATCGCCGACCAATACGCCACCCAAAAGGCGGAAAAGGAAAAACTGCGCGCCGAGCACGAGGCCGACCTGGAACGTCTCAAAAAAAGCTATGCCAGCGAGATGGACCACACCCGCGATCGTTTTGAAAAGTCACTTCAAAACGAAAAAAACCAGACTTATGAAAATCTTCGCGACACCAAACGGAAAATGACCACCGAAGAAAAAAGCCTGAAGCGTGCCGGTGATGAAAGACTTTCGCAAAAAGAAAATGCATATCGGGATGAAGCGCGCCGCATCGACACTGAAGGCACTGCCAAACTCGGTGATGCACTCAAGAAACAAGCTTCACTTGAAGAATACCAGCGTTCAAAAGCAAACGAAGCTGAGATGATGTCCCGTCAACACCACAGCCAGAATGCGCGACAAATTATCGGAGAATACGAAAACAAGCTTGAGGGTCTGAGACAAGACAAAATGGATCATCTCGAGTCAAAACGTGCCGAACATGGCACGGCACTCGAACAAATCAATGAACATTACGACACCCGCAAAAAGAACTCGTTGATTCAGCAAGAAAATGAGGCGTCGAACATTCAAAAGACCGTTGATCAGCAAATCAACGAAAGCTTATTGAAAAATGCCGATCGTCTCGAAAAACATCAGTTGAAGAATGAAGACCCTTTTTACCGGATGAGCCGGGTTAATTCTGAATTCAAAGACGAAGGCGATTACTATCAACTGAAAATCAAATTGCCAGAGCACGAACGCAAAGGCCTGAGAGTGCAGATTTCAGGTCAGGAACTGCAATTGAGCGGAACCCGAAGCAATAATGAAAATGCGATAGTCGAACCAGGTCACGAGGTCAGCACCAAATCGTATCAAAGCTTTTCAGAGCGATATCAGTTCGATGCTCCGGTTGATGCAAAATCAATGGTCTTGAATGAAGAAGATGGCTGGCTTGTTTATTCCATCCCTAAATACGGTCCGAATCATCGCATGCGAAGCGATCGAGTCTCAGCGGGCATGACACGAAAAGATCTTGAGATGAGCCGAGATGCCGACTTCAAGAATTCGCTACCGACACCGACCTTGAAAAAAGACCCGAATTCAGGAACCATGACCTGATTAAAAGTTAGACACCCTGTTATTGACTTGGTCATGAACTGAATTCATTGAGTCGATAAAACCTACGAAACCTTTGATGTTTTCCCTCCCCACCCACTGGCACTCCGCTTGCTTTATCTAAGATAAGAAGCAACAGCAAAACGGAGAGAACACATGTCAGCAGTGAAAGATCAAAATCAATCGACGACCTTCATCTACACCAACTTCTACAATCTTTACCGTAAATCGAAATTGGAATCGCTTTCAAAAGAAGAATTGGCAAAAGGCCTGATTCTCAAATCACGCGCTCACACTGAAGCTCCTAGTATCGGCCAGGCTCGTGTGATCACCACAGAACAACAACAACACCTTCAAGATTGGACCAGACACTCACTCAATTCAAGTTTCCGTTCATTGCGTGAATCACGTAAACGCCTTCAATTCTTGATGACTGAAATCGACGAGATTCTCAGCAAAACCTAAATTTCCCGTCCCCCTCAATCCCTCAATCAATATGAAAAACCGGCATCGATCAACTATCGGTGTCGGTTTTTTCTTTTACCTTGATCTTCACTTCGAAGGTCACTTCATTCTTGCGCAAAAATTCTGCAAGAACAGCGGCAGGGTCCATTTTGTCAGAAACCTTGGACATCACTTCTTGAACCACGTTTTGCATGAACTCATGACGAACATTTTTCGCACCTTCAAGAATGGTTCCCATCATTTCTTTGGGTAACTTGAATTCCGATATCATCGACTTCAATGAGTCTTCAGTGAGAAAAAAAGTTCCCACGCCGACGGTCATGATTTTTTTTGCCCAAGACAAGATCCCTGAATCACTTTGTGAATTATCACTCATATTTTTTTGTCCGTATTTAGGTGTTTCAAATTCTACCGGATCAACAGCGGCGCGAGAAGACTCTTGCGGCTTTGCCGTTTGTTCAACTTCAGTTTCAATCTTGGTTTCAACAATAGTCTCAACCTTAGGTTCGGGCTTGGGTAGTTTTTTTGCCCTCTGGTAAAAGCTTTCCATCATTTTTGGAACGGCACCTTTGACCATCGGTTTTAAAACAAAACCCGGAACTGGGAAGGTAAATTCCACTTCTGAAAGATAACGTGCCTTGCACTTGCCCGGCCCCAGCGACTCAATCAACCAATCACCATTGTTTACTTTGAAAAACTCACTCTTTAAGAGTGACCAGCTCAAATGCCCTTTTTCGGGCTCTTCGATCAATCGAAGGGAATAATTCATTTCTTTTCCCATCATTGAAAGATCATAGTGAACAATGACGTCATTGCCGCTTCGTTCAACATGGACTTTTTTCATTCCATCGACGAATTCCGGATATTTTTCATAATCCATCACCGCGCTCAGAAGCAGCTCGGCATCTACATCATAAACGGTTTCATGTACTGCTTGTGCCATATCGATTAATACTTGGGTTTGCCGTCTACAAAACGGTGTTCAGTTTGAATGTAGCGAATGGTTCCGGTTTCAGAACGCATCACCACTGAGTGCGAGTAAGCTCCACCATGAACCATCCGAATACCATTCAGAAAAGTTCCTTGGGTCACACCGGTAGCACAAAACATCACATTGCCTTTGGCAAGGTCGGTAATACCGTAAACTTTAGTCAGATCACTGATTCCCATGCGTTTGGCGCGTTCTTTTTCAGCGTCATCCTTGTAGACCAGACGACCAATAAAATCACCGCCTCGACAACGAAGCGCCGCCGCGGCAATCACACCCTCTGGTGCGCCACCGGTTCCAAAAAGAACATCAACACCGCTTCCCAATTGCGTCGTCGCAATCGCAGCAGAAACATCACCATCACCAATCAGCCAGATGCGGGCACCGGCCATGCGCACTTCTTTGATGAGATCAGCATGGCGTGGACGATCTAGGATAATTGCCGTTAAATCTGAAATCGAACATTTTTTTGCGCGTGCGATTTCTTGAAGGTTTTTCGTCGGCGATGCATTCAAATCAATCGCGCCCTTCGCTTCCGGACCAACTGCGATTTTTTCCATATAGCAATCAGGCGCATGAAGGAAATGTCCACCTTCCGCAATCGCAATCACTGAAATCGAATTATTCAAACCGTTAGCGCAAATAGTGGTGCCTTCAAGCGGATCAAGTGCGAGATCTAGTTTTGCACCACCTGAACCCAGACCCACTTTTTCGCCGATATACAACATCGGGGCTTCGTCACGTTCACCCTCGCCGATGACGACCGTTCCGTCGAAATCAATCGAGTTCAGTGCATTCCTCATTGCATCCACAGCAGCCTGATCGGCCTGCTTTTCATCACCACGACCCATGAACCGAGCTGACGAAAGAGCAGCCGCTTCGGTCACTCTGACAAATTCCAACGCAAAGTTTCTATTCATTTAAACTGCTCCTTGCAAATGATTGAGAACAAGCTGACGAATACTTTCTTCTTTGAACGGAGCACTTTTCACCAGTTCAATGGCCACTTCAACCAATCGCATATTCAATTGTTCATCGTCATTCAATAAACGGGTTTCAAGACGGACAATTCCATGAGCATAACCTTCTTCATCTTCAGCCAACGAGCGACCCGATTTCACGACCGAACCGTCATCCCAAGAAAGAAAATCCTGATGCACAAAAAGTGTCCAACGGTTGATTTTTGAGTCATTAAGATAAAGCAACAAATCGACACCGATCGGATTGTGATACCAGATGGTATTCGGTGCATCTTGAAAGTCATAAGCTTTTAGATTTGAGCCCAGAACTTTTGGAAGAGATATTTTCTCAAGATGTTCTTTCAACAATGGGTCCAGATTGATCCACTCGGCACCAATCATGGTTCCACGTAGATAGCGCACCTGAAAACGACAAGGCAGTTTGAGCCCTTCGATTTTCAACAAACCCTGGTGTTCACTTGCCACCGGAAAAAATGCCAGGTCTTCACGATCAACTAAACGGATCGCCAAGCCCCCCATTGAAACATCCTGGACTGAAAAGTTCTTCTTCAGGTCCTGATCATGAAACTGACAAGGAGTGATATGAAATCGGGGCAACTTACGTTTTTCTGAGGCGTTTGCTGACATAATGTCAATATTTTGCTTTATATTTTTGATATTTGCAAACAGCCGTTTTAGAATCTTTTCATGTCTAGACAACTGGAGTTCCACAATACACCGAACTACCTGACCCTGATGCGGATCGTTTTCGTGCCAGCCGTTGTACTTTGCTTAATGGTAGACGGAACTTGGTGGGAATTCACGGCTGCCATCATTTTTGGGATCGCCAGTTTCACTGATTTTCTAGACGGATACTATGCCCGTAAGCTGAATCTTGAAACAGTTTACGGCAAATTGATGGACCCACTTGCAGACAAGTTTTTAGTCATTTGCACTTTGATCATGCTTCAACATATGGGGCGTATTCATCCGATTGTGGTGATGTTGCTCGTATGCAGAGAATTAACGATCACCGGGTTACGCGCCTTAGCCTCGGCAGAAGGAGTGATTGTTGCAGCATCTCAGGGTGGAAAATGGAAGACCGCTACCCAGATGGTGGCTATTCCACTTTTAATGCTGAAAAATTTCAGCGTTGAATTTCTAAACGGTTTTCCACTTTTTGAAATCGGCCTTGCCCTCACCTACATTTCAATCGCATTAAGCCTATGGTCGGCAAAAGATTATATGGTTGGTTTTTTTAAGGGCCTCAAAGTCACTCACGCTCTTCGACGCGAACGAAATCGCGAAAAACGCCGCCAGAAAAAACTGCGCAAGCAAGCAAGAAAACTGGCAGCTCAACAGCAGAAACAATCCGGCGACGTTTAAAACTAATTAAGCTTTGCTTTTCAGCGGAATCCACTTGGTTTCAGGCTGACCCAATACCTTATTTACAAATCTAGCCATGACAAACAGATAGTCACTCAGTCGATTCAGATAAAAAATGACCTGCGGGCGAATCTCCTCGCCATGAGAAAACTTAAGGTCAACACACTCGCGTTCAGAACGGCGAATCACCGTACGAGCCAAATGCAATGCTGAACCGCAACTTGAACCACTTGGTAAGATGAAGTTCTGCAAAGGCTCGAGAGAAGCTTCCATTTCATCAATTTCGGCCTCAAGACGCTTAACAGCATCTTCTTCAATCAAAACGATAGTAGTCTTGGCGCCCTCTTGTGTAGCCAGCTCTGAGCCCACTACGAACAACTCATTTTGAATTCGATTCAAGCGCTCAATGACGCTGCTCTGAGCCGCTGGGATAAAGGAAAGGGCCAAGCCCAGCATGGAATTCGCTTCATCCAGGGTCCCGTACGCGTTCACGCGTGGGTGGGATTTTCGTACCCGTCCGCCACCCCAAAGGGAGGTTTCACCTGCATCACCTGATTTAGTATAAATTTTCATAGCTTAAGGCTACATTTATTCCTTGACCAATACAACCCACCTCGGCTATACCTAGAAAACATTCTAAGTGTGTGCGGCTGTAGCTCAGTTGGCTTAGAGCGCGTCCTTGCCAAGGACGAGGTCGTGGGTTCGAGCCCCATTAGCCGCTCCATTTTTTCTCTTCTTATCTAATCCATTATTTTATTTTAATCAAAAGCCGTAAGGCCTTTTTATTGCATTGTTCTCTATCGATTTCAAAAGGAGATCGATATGAAAAATAAAAACAAAAATAAAAATAAGAGTAACTTACAAAAATCAGGCAAATCACTACCAGTCGTTCAATCTGCCTCTTCGGGGAAAAAAATCTCTCCGTCATCAGAAAAACCAGCAACCGTGTTGAACACTTCTGGAGCGGTGATGCCATCACCTTCATCGGCTTCTCAGCGTGCGGGATTGATTCGAGACGCGCGAAGCTCATTTAAAAAATGAATCACATTGAGCGCTAAGCTGTTTCAATTCTTTCTGAGCATCACGGTAATGAGGCATGACTGACTGAACCCAGCCCCAAAACCTGGGACTGTGGTTGAACTCTTTCAAGTGACTGAGTTCGTGAATGACTACGTAATCTAGAACAAGCGGTGACCCGAAGACCAGTTTCCAATTGAAAATCAGGTCGCCGCTTGATTTACAAGTGCCCCACCGATTTCGATAGGTTCGAACCGAAACATTCTTAGGACTCACACTCAATCGTTCGGCAAAATAATCAACACGCAAGCGAATCAACGCAAGCACTTGTTGTTGATACCAAGTGAACAATGTTTTTTTCAAATACAATTGGTCATTCGCCTTGCTCATCGGCAATGAAACCAACAATGCATTTTCGACCCGCAAAACCGATGACTTTGACGATACCTGAAAAGTCAAACGAAGCTCTTCACCCAAAAAAGGCAATGATTCGCCTTCTTTCAATTCATAAGTTTTCAATTGAGGCAGGGCCCGCAATTCAGACAACTTTTTTTGAATCCAATTGATCTTATCCCGAATCAAAGCCTCAATTCGCGCATCAGGAAAACGATTCGGAACTGAAACAACAATGCGCTGATCAGGATAAATAGCCAACGAAGCCGATTTTCGATTGGCACTGCGTTTGATGATGATATTCAAATCGTCGGTCATGAGTAATACCTTAGCACACATAAGGACACCTCTATCAATTGACTTCAATGGTACTTGTTTTGCAACAGCACTAATCACTGCGGTTAAATTGGAGAATCAAATGCATTTTATCTTCTTATTGCTCTTCGAACTTCTTGCGTCAGCAAATGCGTATCTATGGAACCCGGCTAATGACCCTTCAAACATGGACATCAATCGTGTCTACAATTACTCCCTGGAACAACTACCCGTGAAAGCAGCACTGCCTACGCCACCTTGGTCGGAAACCTATTGGGCGACGTATAAGGGCAGCATCAATTACCGATGGAATTCTGAAAACCCGAGTGGATATAACTACCGTCCTCCAACGCGTGAAAAAGCATTAAAAATGAGTGATGCGGAATTGAGGCAACTCGCCCCTTCTGAAAAGTACGACCTTTTAATGGGGCGTTATGATTACCCATTGTTTTGGGAAGCCCGTTCCTACTCAACCCCCCGCGCACAAGTCTGGAGCGGAATTTGTGACGGATGGTCAGTTGCAGCAACTCAATATCCAGAACCGGCAGCAATCACTTTGATCAATCCCGACGGCATCGCTGTTCCATTCGGCTCATCAGACATCAAAGGACTCATGTCTTTTGCGGCTGCAATTCATTTCAAATCAGAGCCCAAACAGGTGGGGCTCAAATGTGGAATCTGGCCTTACACCAGCGGGTGTTCAGATATCAATGCCGGCTCTCTTCATGTTATTTTTTCGAATCAAATCGGGATTAAACAAGAAGCTTTCGTTACGGAAATCAATTCGGGGCGCGAGATCTGGAACCAACCCACCTATGGGTATGAAGTGGAATACCGCGGGACATCGATGAACACCTCGGGCGAAAAAGGAATCCTAGTTCACGCTGTTCTTCACTATACCGATGAATTGGAAGAATCACGATGGGACCCAGTGGTCGGCACCGATGAATTCAAAAGTGACAAACTGGAAATGGATTACATTCTTGATCTGGATCAGGATGGTAAAATCATCGGAGGCACCTGGATCAACTCCAGCGACAAGCCCGACTTTGTGTGGTTGCCTACAAAGAAATTGAAGTTTGATGGCTATTTGAGCGGAATCAATCTACTCATTCCCCTTCAACAGTAGCAATTCACTGATCTGTAGAATCTTCATCCTCTTCTGGAAAGGATTCAATCATTTGCTCGCGAATGTGTTCGAGCTCACGCAGGCGCTTGCGAAGGCGAACATGAATGCCAAGATAGCTCAAGATCGGCAGCAATCGTTCAGCAGCTTTCTCTTCTTTTACTACGAAGAATAATGGAATTCGTTTTTGCTTTTCAATAGAACCAATCAACGCTTCAGCCAGTTCATGTTCCGGGTCAGCATGCGCCTCAAGGGTAACCAAACCCAAAAGACCCGATGCAGATTCAGCAACACCAGCACACTGAACAAAAACTTCTTGGTCACCTTGAAAACGAGTTGCCGGCAAAAAGAAAGACGATGCTTCCCAAACTCCATCGGTCAAAAGTCCCGCCGCCTTGATGCGCTTCAAGCGAGCTTCTTGAATCTCAATCGCGTCGTATTTTCGGAATTGTTCTTCTGGAAACTCACTCACTTCTGCACGCCAGCTATTGCCAACTTTCCAGAGATGATAACAAAAATCTTCCGTCTCACCGAGCATCGGTAACTTTTCTTCATCAACCAATGCAACGGTCGTATTGATGGCATCGAGCACATCATAGAGCATTTTCTTTTCATCGGTACGAAGTGGTTCTGGCGGCTGGCCCGGCTTGCATGATTCATCTGAATCGATATTCTCGTCGGTAATTCCGATTCGGATGGCATCAGTCGTCGCAAAATCAAGACCGAACTCAGGAATCCATTCACCACTGCGATACTGCAAATAACGGCGACAAGGGTCATTTCCGCGAAGAATCAGCAATCGGAAATCAGAAGCCTGATCTTCACCGAAAAAAGCACAGAGCAATTCTTTATGATCAGGTGATTTCGGATCATCCATCTCAATGAAGATGCCGGTCCATTCGTCAAAACGGGTCCAAGGCGCAAGCTCTAGAAAACGTTCGTGGATCTGATCAGGTGAGGAAATATTCTTGCTCATTGTTCAACAGTATCAGGAAAGAACACACGATATGCAACCGGAACGCGATAATAATCGGCAGGAGAATAAACATCACCCGTACGAATATCCTGCAAACGTTTGTTCATGACTTCATTATTCATGGCGCGTCTCCAGACGTAAGGGGTAACCACGCAAGCGTCATTATGAATACCTAAACCTTCTTGCTGAGCCTTTACATACCCCATCGAGTAAGCGTTACAATGATTGGTGTTAGGAGCGATACAGTAGTTCGCTGCCATCCCTCTGCGTACTTGTTCAAAATTGATGTTCACGCCATTTTTGAAAACGTGACCTAGAATTCGTCCATAACGGTCGCAGCGAACTTTATCG
>CALPVV020000086.1 GCA_943327105.2 Nitrosovibrio sp. Nv4 | reverse complement strand
GTGTGACCTGTTCCAGGGTTACATTGCAAGGTACCAATAAAAGCATGTTTTGATCACGGGCGTAGGCTTCATAGGCAAGCGAAGGGTTGCATGCCCCTAGAATCACGGTAGGGCGTACTTCTTTCCCGAGTTTTTCTTTCATTTTAGCCGAAAAATCGATTTTGGTTAGAATTCCAAAACCTTTTTCTTTAAGAACTTCCGTGATCTTGTCTTCAGCTTGTTGCATGGTAGCGGTGATTGTTTTTTCAAAACCTAGGTTATTCATGGTTTTCTCCTTTTTCAGGCAAATGCCTTACCTGTTGCGATTTCTTCACCATTCAATACTACTTTGTAGTCAATCGGCAGCGCTTTAGCGAGCATGGCACTGACGCCACAGTATTTTGTTTGAGATAGAGTTACGCTTTCAATGAGCTTGTCTTTTTCAATGTTTCCTTCAGCATTAAATGTGAGTTTGATGTGAGTGAATACTTCCGGATATCCGCCGGATGATTTGGTGACATCGGCCTCTACATTTAGTGTTTTTACTTCTTGTTTGTGCTTTTTCATTAATGCGATGACATCCATCGCAGTGCAACCACTGAGGCCGATGACCACTAATTCCTTAGGTGTCATCCCTTCCGCTTTGCCCAGAGGTGGCTTTGCATCCATTGAAACGGTGTTTCCGTTGCACTCTCCCGCAAAGCTCATGTTTGTTTTCCAAACTGTACTGGTCTTCATGATTGCTCCTTCAGTAAATACTCTTCAACGACTTGTTCAAGTTGAGCCTCTTGTAATAACCCCGGGTTCATTGAAGGTTTGCCCTTCATTGGGATGAAGAGAAGGGACGGGATGCTTCGTATTCCAAAGGCAGAAGAGAGTTCTTCGTTTTTTTCAGTATCGATTTTAAAAATATTTATTTTGCCCTCGTATTTTTTTGAGATCTTTTCAAGGATCGGAGATTGTATTTTGCAAGGACCACACCAATCTGCATAAAAGTCGATAATTGCAGGTAGGTTTCCAAGGTATTTCCAATCCTTTTCCTGTGCGTAGTTAAAGATTTTTGTTTTGAATTCATTGGTATTCATTGATTCCATATTCAAGTTTCCTTCTTGTTGTAAGATATGATGTTGTATAACATTATGTCAATATAATATTATGGTTGACAAATATAATGCCGATATAATATTATAACCACAGGAGGCAAAGATGAACGAAATTTTAGAAAAGTGTGACGAGGTTAGTCGTGCGCTCAAGTCACTCGCTCACCCTGTTCGGCTGAAGGTGATGTGCCAGGTTCTTGAGGGTGAAAAAACAGTGAACGAATTAACAGAATTTTGTGAAATTCCTCAGTCAGCGATGTCTCAGTTTTTGATGCGCATGAAAAATGAAGGCCTTCTGGTTTCTAGAAAAGAAAGCACTTATGTCTATTACGGTCTTGCTGATCCGAAAATCAAGAAACTGCTTAAGTCGATCAAGGAGATTTACTGCAAATGAAGTTCTTTAATATCAACATTCTTTTAACCATCATTGGATTAATTACTGCTACTAGTGTGTTCGCAGCTCCTGAGAAAGACTTTGCTCAAGTCTGGTCTTCAATTAAGAGTGACCATCCTGAATTGAAATCTACGATGGAAGACAAGCTGGCATCTGATGAGGGCGCAAGTCGAGCCTTCAGGCATTGGCTTCCCAGCGTGTATTTGATGGGGCGTGGTTACGCTACTAATGATCCACTGATGAATTTTATGGGTAATCTCGGACAGAGGTCTATTACCAATACTGACTTCAGCCCGAGTAGCTTAAATCAACCGGGCACTTCAAGTTTTGCTCAATTTGGAATCGGTGCGAATCTTCCGTTGTTTGAGGGAGGTTCTTCCTCTGCCATGTTAAAAATGCAGGAACTTGATGCTCAAGGGAAATCTGAAATTTACTCAGCAAAGCAAATCGAAATTTATTCTCAAGCGATTTTATCTTATGCCGGGATTTTAAATTCAACCGAAGCTATTTCTGAAATGGAACTATTGAAGGGTAGAGTGGCTGCCGTGCTCTCTCGTTACTCATTAGGTTCGAGATCGAATCCGGTCGGATATTCTGGATTGCTTGGTTTGAAAAGCATTTTAAATCGCATCGAAGCTGGTTTGATTCAGTTGAAAGTTGAAAAAAATACTCATACCAGTGAACTACGGAGTCGCAGTAAGGATTTAAGTTCCGAGTGGTCGGTTAAAAGTGAAAAAACGGGAAGGTTCTTGTCTTTATTTCTTCCTGAATCAGCAATCCGTTCCAATAGTGATTCCCATTCCATGGTGGCTGCAAATGCACGTGCCGAATCGATGGCTTCCAAAGTTACAATGAAAAGAGCAATGTTTCTTCCGCAAGTGGGTTTATTTGCAGATGGAAATTATCTCCTGGGCGATCGTAGTGGTGCATCTTCTTATGTCGGAGGAGTTTATCTTCGTTGGTCCTTGTTTGATCCGAAAGCTTTTGGCGCGGTTAGTGAGGAGCGACACTTGAAAAATTCAGCTGAATTTCAAGTTCAAAACTCAAGAATCAATGAAAATAACATGCGTATAGCTTCTGAAGCTTCACTGGTTGCGATTCTTGAAAGTGAAAAGATTCTTCTTTCCAGTACTGAGTTGATGAATGAGCAAGTCAGCACCGCAACCAAGCTATTTCAGTCGGGGGCAATCAACGCACTTCAGCTGGTTGAAGTATTGAATCGACGCGCTGATCTTATTCAGGAACTTAAAAAACTGAACGATAGTCATATTGCTGTTCGCACTGGTTTAGCTAAAATTTCCAATTTAAAAGGTATTGAATTATGAAAAACAACATCGGATTCGCCGGTAAACTTGCTCAAGGGTTTGCCCATTCAAAATTAACGCCTGTGATTGCTGTATTTTCGATTTTGATCGGAATCACTGCCGTTTGGCTTACTCCCAAGGAAGAGGAACCTCAGATTTCCGTTCCGATGATTGATATTCAATTGCCGGCTCCTGGTTTTGAAGCCGCAGAGGTTGAAAAGAAAGTTACTGAGCCGGTTGAGCGGGCAATCTGGGGGCTTGAGGGAGTGGAGTATGTTTATTCCGCCTCTCAGGCGCATGGTGCATTGATCACCGCCCGATTCAAAGTGGGCGAGCCGATGGAACCGAGTTTGGTCAAAGTTCATGATCAAATCATGAAGCTCAAGCAAGACTTGCCAAAAACTGTAGGCCAGCCAAGTGTAAAGTCATTTTCAATTGATGATGTTCCATTTTTGACATTAACATTCAGTTCAAAAGCCCTTTCTTCTTATGAATTGCGATCGTTGGTTGCGCCATTGGCTCGAGAATTATCTGCAACTCCTGACCTTGCAAATGTTGAATTGAAGGGCGGACAAAAGCGTTCCATTCGAGTCATTGTCAATCCAAGTTCTCTTTCTTCCCGCGGAGTTTCCCTCTTGTCGGTTGCTCAAGCGCTTCGGTCAAATGATTCATTTTATCCCGTTGGCAAGGACTGGAAGAAAGATCATACCTATACGGTAGAAGTGGGTGGGAGAATCACTTCTGTTAAAGATCTGGAAATGATTCCGATCGGTCAGCGTGGCGGACGTGTGGTTCGACTGGGTGAGATCTCAAAAATCATTGATGGCCCTGAAGAGTTGACTCGTGCTTCTTATCTTTTTACTAAGGGTTCAAGCGATCAACCAGAAAATGCAGTTTCAATTGTTTTTGCAAAACGTAAAGGTACGAACGTAGTTGATTTATCGAAGAAATTGATGGATCGCTCCAAGCGCTTCAGTAAGGCTCTTCCTGCCGGCGTATCAATGAGCGAAGTTCGAAACTATGGAAAAACCGCAAATGAAAAATCAATCGAGCTTATCGAGCACCTTTTGATTGCAACCTTGTCGGTCGCGGCCTTGATTGCTCTGATCATGGGCTTTCGAGCTTCATTGGTTGTGGCTATCGCGATTCCAGTGACCCTGGCACTGACTTTAGCGATTTATTATTTTCTCGGCTACACCCTGAATCGTATTACGCTTTTTGCGTTGATTTTTTCAATTGGGATTTTAGTCGACGATGCAATTGTGGTTGTTGAAAATATTGAGCGTCACTTGCATGAGAATCCCGAGCAAGGAATTTTCAAAGCTACGATCAACGCCGTATCTGAAGTCGGGAATCCTACTATTCTTGCCACATTTACGGTGATTGCCGCGATCTTACCCATGGCATTTGTCCAGGGCATGATGGGGCCGTACATGAAGCCAATTCCAGTTGGTGCAAGTTTGGCGATGATTTTTTCTCTTCTGGTTGCTTTCATTGTTACTCCATGGGCTTCGATTCGTATCTTAAAGCACGAAGCAAAAAAAGGAGCTAAAGAAGATCATGCATCGGAAAAAGAAAGCAAACTTGATCAATTGTACCGTAAGTTGATGGAGTCACTTCTGACTAAAAAGAAGAAGGCGGTTCAATTCGGTGTTCTGACTCTTGGCCTTTTTGCCGTTGCATTTTCGTTGCTTTACTTTAAAACGGTAAAAGTCAAAATGCTTCCCTTTGACAATAAGAATGAGTTTCAGGTAATCGTTGATTTTCCCCCTGAAACGCCATTACAGCGCACAATTGATCTGTCAAAAGGACTTGCCACTGAAATTCTTAAGAATCCTGAGGTTTTAAAAGTGCAAGTTTTTGCCGGTGAATCCGCACCTTTCTCTTTTTCTGGAATGGTGAAGCACTCTTATTTGCGAAACTCTGAAAACCAAGTTGATTTTCAGATTGTCTTGAGCGGCAAGGATGAACGCAAGGTTTCCAGTCACCAGATTATCGAAAGTCTTCGTCCAGCGGTTACTGAATTCGGAATCAAGCATCAGGCAGTCACAAAAGTTTTGGAAATTCCACCAGGACCTCCTGTGCTTGCAACGATGATTGCCGAAGTCTATGGCCCGAATCGTGAAGCCCGAGAAAAAGTTGCGTCTGAGCTTGAAGGGATTTTCCGTTCAGAGAAAAGTGTAGTTGACCTTGATTCTACGAATCGTGAGCTTCGTAAAAGAAAAATTTATCCGTTTGATCGCGTTCAAGGTGGCTTGATGGGGTCGAATGCTGAAACGCTTGCAGGTTTAGGTGGATACGTATTTTCTGAAAACAGGGTAGGGCTTCTCAATGAGTCACTACATCCCGAAGAGATCGGTATTGATCTTTCTGTTGATCAATCGGTTCGTTCGAGTGATTCACCATTTTCTGGCCAGACGATACCATCTTTTGAGTCAGGTTCAGTTAGTGCATCATCTCTATTGGGTAAACCTAGTATTATTTCGAATCCGGTACTTTACCGTAAGAATCTTAAGCCGGTATCGTATGTCATGAGTGAACTTTCGGGTGCGGAAGAGGCACCAGTATATGGCATTTTGAAGCTTGCTCCAAAAATCAATTACCCAACACAGACTGCCGATGTGCCTTGGGATACCGAAAGCCCGGTTGTCAAATGGGATGGTGAATGGTTTATCACCTATGAAGTGTTCCGTGATCTTGGCGGGGCTTTTGCGGTGGTCATTGTATTGATCTATGTTCTAGTTTTAGGTTGGTTTAGAAGCTACCTCGTGCCGCTCGTGATTATGGCACCCATTCCCATCAGTTTAATCGGGATTCTACCCGGTCACGCTTTTGTCGGCGCGTATTTCACCGCAACTTCAATGATTGGTTTCATTGCTGGAGCCGGAATCATCGTGAGGAACTCCATTATTCTGGTCGATTTCATTGAGCATCAGTTGAAATCTGGAATGGAATTGAAAGAAGCCGTAATCAGTGCGGGCGTTCTTCGGTTCCGTCCGATGCTATTGACTGCTGCAGCTGTGGTGGTGGGAAGTGCGGTGATGCTTGCGGATCCGATTTTCCAAGGTCTTGCTGTCAGTTTGATGTTTGGTGAAATTGCAGCAACAGTGCTGAGTCGATTTGCAGTACCAGTGATGTATTTCTGGTTTTTAGGTAACAAAAGAAAGGAACAGCTCCATGAAAATTGATAGTCAAATCCGTGCAATTGCCGGTGTATTCATTATGTTAAGTCTCGTATTAAGTTATTTTCATTCCCCGTATTGGCTCGCTTTTACCGCATTTGTCGGTTTAAACTTGTTTCAATCATCGTTTACCGGGTTTTGTCCTATGGAAATCTTCTTACGAAAAATTCAACCAGGTAAAGAATAAGAAGGAATCGTTTATGAAAAAAAACATACACCCTGTTGAAAGAGTGATTCGTGTGGTGGTTGGTTTGGCTTTGGTCAGTATGGCTTTTGTTGGTCCCGCCAACCTTTGGTTTTTGTTTGGGATGGTCCCGCTTTTGACCGGACTCGTTGGATGGTGTCCTCCTTATCAACTGTTTGGAATCAGCACATGTCCGAAAAAATGAACCCTTGGGATGAACGATATTCCATCGGTGAGTTTTATTATGGGACCGAGCCCAATGATTTTTTAAAAGATCAAGTGGCGAGCATCTCTCCTGGAGGTGAGGTTTTATGCCTTGCTGAAGGAGAGGGGCGCAACGCCGTTTATCTTGCAAAGCTCGGATTTCAGGTTACTGCTGTAGACCAGTCTCGAGTGGGACTTCAGAAGATGCACGACCTTGCAAAAAAAGAAGGTGTTGCTGTTAAAAGCATCATTGCCGATCTTTCTGAATTTGAAATTGCTGAAGATCAGTGGGATGCGATTGTATCCATTTGGTGTCATGTGCCACCAATGCTTCGTCAAAAGCTTCATTCTGATGTGGTGAAGGGGCTTCGAAAAAATGGAGTCTTGATTTTAGAAGCCTATCATCCCAGACAGTTGGAATTCAAAACGGGTGGACCCCCGGTACCAGAATTGATGATGACTGAAAGTTTGCTTCGGGATGAGTTACATGGACTTCAGTTTGAAATAATTCGTGAAATAGAACGTGATGTGCACGAAGGTAAGGGGCACTTTGGAATGAGCGCTGTTACCCAGGTTCTGGGTAAAAAAGAATCTACCACCAATGTTTTCCGCGCTTGATATGACCTTTTATCAAATAGCGTTCTTTTAGTTTTTCAAAACGCTTCTTTGATGGGTTGATTTTAGTGTAATTGGCGTTAACGACGAATTGCTCTAGTTTCCAGAGGTTTTTTTCTGAATGTCGCCAGTCTGTACCGCTCTCATCAAGATTCAGTAAAATGTAGCCGATCATTTCGCCTGTTTCGTCAACAAATGGTTCGTAATAGCTGAGAGCAAGATCACGAATGCTTCTGAATTTTGGAGCTCTTCCATGTAGACCCGGGCAACGCGATTTTCCAACAGCACCCCAACCGGTTTTAGTCTTGTAGACGAATACGACATGATTCAAAAAATCGATCGAATCAAGACATAGAATCAAGGGCGGGTGTCCGTGGTGTTCAAGTATGGCTGCTGCAATCGCACTGCCTTCCAGGCAATGGGCCAGTTCATTTCGAAGTGCTACAGATGCTGAGCATGCAGTTTCACCATCGGTTTCCTTGTTATAGAGAAAGGTTCTGAGAAGCTTTTGAACTTTTTTCGGGGAGTTGTGTGATTTGGAAAGGCTTTTGAATAACTGCTTCTTTTTTTCTATATCACCCATTTAATATAGGTTATAGGGGTTATTTCAAAAGAAAAACTCTAAAATTCACTCCAAACGGAGTTCCATCATTCTTCGTAAACAATTGGAACACTTTTCCCTCTGTAAGTCCCACTTCCAATTCGCCGAATTCGATTTGATGAGAAGGGGTGAGGATTTTTTGACCACTTTCCAATTGAATTTGACGGATCATTGTATTCTTGACATTGATTCGAAAGGTTTTTGTTTCTCCCGGTTCAACCACGGGAATGACTCCGAGCAATTCTGATCCATTCATCACCCTGAGTGAACGAATGGATTGTTTGACAGTACTAATGGGTATGAACCGTTTGATCGTCAAATGGGTTGATGCTTCGGTCTGATCTGAGCCAGTATGGTTTGTGTCGTTGTTGATTTTCTGATTTGCCAAAGTTGTTATTGTTTTTCGAATCGCGTGTTGTGCGATGATTTTTCTGTCGGGAATCAATTTGATGATTTCATCATCGTTCGAGATTCCGCTTTGAACATAATCTAAAATCTGTTTGCTGTTGCAGCCGATGATCGAGATGAATTTCAAACTCGTGGAATAGTTTTTGAAAACCGGAGCGACATTGTCGCCCCGGTAATCGATCAACTCAGGAATTGCACTCATGCCTCCCGCATTTGTGGAGCTTCGTTTCATTTTACGGGTCATCCTGGCGGTTGCACCGTGTGAAATCCAGATGAGTGCTTTGGTTTCTGTGTTCATGAGGGTTTGATGAAGCAGATATTGATCTGCGTTTTCACGAATTCTATATTCGCTTTTGTTAAACCCCTTTTTTTCCAGTTGTCTTGTCACTTTATGTTCGAGTCGCTTCGAAACCCGTTCTTTCTGTATCGAGATCAGTACTTCAATCGGTTCCGCTTGCGCTTGACTGAAGGTACCGGATCCGAGAACTACAAAAACAAGAGTGAAGGCAACTTGAAAAAGCATCAGTGGATGGCTTCTAGGAATCTAGCTGCGTTCTTCTGTGCAATCAAAACAGTGTCCTTACTCAGGTACTGAGAGTAGTTTTTCCAAAGGGTTTCCGCATCAGCGGTATCACCCAGTTCATTGCTCTCGGCAATCATGGTTTGACGAATGCTGTTCAATTGAGCAAGTTCACTATTATAGGTTTCAACTTGTTGTCTGGAAAACCCCTGATATAGTTCTGAACGGCCGACATCAATTGATTGAAACTCAATATCTGCAATTTGTTTTTCATCAAGGATGACCAGTCCAACGCCTGCGATGATTGCTCCGTAACCGGTAAGAATGGCTCCACCCAGAACTGCGCCCAGATCTGCCGCGGTAAGGGCAGTGGCATATCCGTAAATTCCGACCACAGCACCGCCAGCCAGGCCAACCGCTCCGATGACTTTCACTGGTTTGCTTCGGAAGGCAAGTCCGATCAGTGCGTGCGATTCTTTTGCCAACCCCGTACTCATGATCGTCATGATGATTGCTGCTGAAATGATTATTTTTTTGATTTTTTTCATGTGAACCCCTTTGTGTGAAGAGGTTTAGCATTTGATCTTATTGCATTCAATAATCGTGGGGTTAAATAAACCCAACACTCATTTGTTCAGAATAAACGGATTCATTCCATCGAGGGTTGTTTTGCCAAGATTTTCAGAAGAGATATTGAGGCGGATTGAGCAATTATAGCGGTCTGCGCGTTCACCCTCTGAGTCGCGAGTGATGTGATAGCAAAGTGAGACTCCTCCGCTTTCACCGAGGTATTTCAAATTGCCTTGCGTTTTACCGGTCCAATCACCGG
>CALPVV020000085.1 GCA_943327105.2 Nitrosovibrio sp. Nv4 | reverse complement strand
GTTGTCAGTGTGCCACGCTCTGGTGGTGGACGATCCAAGGGGATCATCACCGGTTATGATCCTTCTACTGGAAAAGCAAAGGTCAAATGGCTTGATACCGATGGTACCCCATTGAGTAAGGATGTTTCCCTCGGTAGCGTGGAAAGGGTTGATTTGGACCCAATTTCGGCTAGCCGGAATGCTGCTCAATCAGGCGAAATTACCTCTCCCAAGAATGAGGCGTTTATCCGTCAACAAGTGGATGGTATGAAAGCGTATGGCGAAATCAAACCGATCGGAAACAGCGGACTCCATACGGGTGATGTTGTCAGTGTGCCACGCTCTGGTGGTGGACGATCCAAGGGGATCATCACCGGTTATGATCCTTCTTCTGGAAAAGCAAAGGTCAAATGGCTTGATTCCGATGGTACCCCAATGAGTAAGGATGTTTCCCTCGGTAACGTGGAAAGAATTGATACAGGCAGCGTGAAGTGGCAACAGCTGTCTGATGATGTTGATCCGACTAGTTACAATTCATTCAGGCGCGCCCATGATGCGAATGATTTTTCAGGCGATGCGAAATACATCAGTTATTGGGATGAAGTTAGAAAGGAGAGACTCTCTGGGAAGGTTTTACGTAAAGATGGTGATGGACTCACTGTTGAAAGAATAGATGGTAAAACCATACAATTGAATAGCAAAGAAATTCAGTCCGTTCGCAATAGTACGACGAATAAGAATTTGTTTGAAGATCGGTTTTTTGATCGACGAAAATCTGCTATCGATATCAAGGATCAAGATCCTCAGATCGTGCGAAACCCTAAAGGGCAGGATTGGAATCGAGACGATTATATCTCTATGCGCAATCAGGCCCGCGAAAGTAATCAGTACTTCGATCAAGAACTTTGGAAAAAAGAAGTAATGGAAATGGATAAAACCCGTTTCCGGAGCGAGTTTGAAAAAATCGTCAATGAATCCCACAAACGTTCAAATTATTTCAAAGACGGTAAACAATACGTTCAAAATCCTGGCGAGATTCGTTTTAAAGGAAGTCTAAGTAACCCTACTCGCGCGAGTGCTGTCGATTATTATAATAAACTGAACAACGATCATGGAATCGGCAAGATGGTAGAAGGTAAATTACCGATTCGGGGTCTGAATGAGAAAGACTGGCCAGGAAATTTGTCGGGAGGGACACATTTTTATCCCGAAGGTAGATCGATGCACGCCTATTATGATCTCGGTTCGGATTATCTTTATGATATACGCGAATTGATCAAAAAGAATCAGATGGCCGAAGCTCAAAATAAGATCGGTCACTATTACCATGTTATGCTGAATGCCCGACCATACAATAATATCAATAATTCCTTATTTGCGAATCAAGCGAATTATCTTTTAAAGTTGTCTGGTCATCCAGGTTTTTCGCAAGGCCATCTGGATCACGTGATGATGCGGATGTCTTCAGATCAAGTCGATCGCTTCTGGCCGAAAGTCTTGAAGGGTGATGTGAAGAACGCAAATGATTATGGAATTAATGATCTAAGATAACGCGATACTAACCCATCACCCGCCAAGTAAAGCTTCGGTGCCACTTCCAAGCTTGCTTCAGGATAGGTGGAGGTAGCGATGCTATATCGCCATTTCTTGACCTCGTGTTTTTGAATCGCATTGAGATCAAATCCATCTGCGGTTAGGGCAACCTGAATGGCACTGAAAATTTCTGTTTCCGGCTTCTCAAAATGCAGTTCTGAAAAATCCGGCGAAAACTGAATCACCAGCCCTTGAGGATGGAGTCCGCGTTCGTTCATCGCGTAAATTCGGTGAGTGTTGGATGGTGTTGATTGCTGAACGGTACTTTGCGGATTGATCTCTGGTTTTAAAACAGCGAGCAGAATCAGTGCTTTGGTGTATCGAATCGATCGTATCGGATGATCAGCGGCTAGGGCGATGTGGCTTGAATCAATCAGTTCCAACGCTTGCGGAACCGGTGCGGTCAAAATCACTTCATTGGCCGTGAATGCGGATTGATCTTCGCAGTTGAGTTGCCATTGATCGTCCATGCGCTTTAGTTGGGTGACTTTCTTTTCGCGTAAGATTTCTAAACCTGCGGCCATTGTTTTGGCCAAATTACTCATGCCACCGGCAAGGTAGATTCCATTTTCAAGTGTAGATGGTTTTAAGTTCAATTCTTGAAACAGCTTTTCAAAATTTTCAGATGGGTTCAGTTTCAGGGCGCCGTGGTCAAAGCCCATCTCGTCAATTCTACGGGTTGCAATGCGCCCGCCCAGGCCTTTTGATTTTTCCAGGATCAAGACTTTCTTGCCGGCGGCTTGATGCTGTTTTGCAAGCTGCAATCCAGTTAAGCCTGCGCCGATAATGATGGTATTGTAGTGATTCATGGTGTGATGCTTTAAAGTGGCGAGCCCGGTAGGAGTCGAACCTACGACCTACAGCTTCGGAAGCTGTCACTCTATCCAGCTGAGCTACGGGCTCACACGTTGATTTGCTCAGGTTTCACACTAAACCAATGAGTCATGATTTCCAAGGAAAAGGCGAGTTGGTAAAAACTGCCCATAATGCGGCTTTGCGTCATTGTAAAAAAAATACGGAATTGATACTCTGATACCAATAAACCAAAGGAGATCTAAATGAATTTCATTAAATTATTTTCAGTGGTCGTGATCGCGTTTTCGCTTTCTGCTGCGCCAATCGCAAAAGCCGAACAAGCTGCAGAACCTGTGAAAACAGAAAAAGTCGACGTCGCTAAGGATTCGGTTGTTCAATCTGACAAAAAAGAGTGCACCAGTTGTAAAGAGGGAAAGCACTGCGAAGATTGTAAAAGCGGTAAAGAGTGCAAAGATTGCAAGAAAAACAAAAAATGCGATCATTGCAAAGACTCAAAAAAGAAGATGCATAAGAAGAAGTGCACTCATTGTGACAAGGATAAAAAAGAGTCACATGAAGGCCACGGCGCTGAATCTCACGAAGCACCGGCTAAAGAAAACAAGTAATCTGAATTTCAATTCGATTCACAAAAAGCCCTGGAAGAGCCATCTTCAGGGCTTTTTGATTTCTTCCACCACCAGGTGGGCAAAGTCAAATTCAGGTTCGAGTCTTGAATGGTAGGTTTGGGCTCCCAAAAGTGTAGATGTTTCCACTGATGCGATCGCTGCGGTTTTCCCTGCTCCGACACTCCAAACATGAAGATCAACGACTTTGCCGCCATCTTGCTCAAGAAGTACTTTCAGGCGTTCCGATTCTGCGACATCGGTTTTGGCATCGAGCAGCTCTTTGGCCGTGGTCTTGATCAATGAATAAGACCATTTTAAAATCACCGCGGCCCCGAGTATACCGATTAATGGGTCGACCCAAATGACATCAAAATATTTTCCAATCAAAAGTGCGAAGATCGCCGTAACCGAAGTTAAGGCATCGGCAAGTACGTGCGCCAATGCACTTTGATGATTATGATCATCGTGATGATGATCGTGATCGTGATCGTGATCGTGATCGTGATGATGATGATCATCTTTCAAGATCAAAGCGCTGGCGAGATTCACCACCAAACCAATCACGCAGACCATTAATGCTTCGTTGAATTCAATTGAAACAGGGCTGAAAAAGCGAAGTAGTGATTCATAGGCCATGAATAGGGCAATTAGTGTTAGGCCAATAGCGCTGGTGTAGCCGCCAAGTGAATAAAGTTTTGCACTGCCAAAGGTAAAGTGTGCATTGAAGCTTTTTGAACTGGCCAGTCGATAGACCAGGTAAGACAAGAAAAGCGCCGCAACATGTGAGCCCATGTGCCAACCATCTGCAAGAAGTGCCATTGAGCCGGTCATTTTGCCTGCAACGACTTCGACAATCATGGTAATGAATGAAATGATAATGACCCAAAACATTCTGCGTTGGTTGCGCAATGTTGATTCATGAGTTTTACCGAGTGTTTCGCCTGCTTTACAATGTTCCACGGCTCAATGGTATCAGGAGCTGCAATGCTGTTCCAGTATTTGATTCAACTTTGATTGTTCGTCCGCGAAACCAGGGTAGAGGGTGAATGGTCTTCCGTTACCATGGATCGCTTCATCGCCGCGGTGGTATTCCAGAAATCGAGTCGTGTCCGGAAAGTTCGAGTCAATCACGTTCAAATGATAACCGGTTTCTGATCGTTTCATATCGATGAGTAAGAATGCGTGCGAGGTGATTCCCTTCATTTGAACCATCAGCCAAAGGCCTGGTGCCGATGATTTGAATTTCTGGTAAATCCCGTCCATTTTTTGTTCCAGCACCTTTGATGGCAAGTGGCTTTTACCGTAAAGTCCTCGAATCCATTGTTGATGAATGAAGCCATCGCGTTCTTGCCAGCGTTCCAGTTCTTGCTGAAAGATCGGCGCAAAGTCAGCGCTGAACTCGTTGAAGTTTGCATAGCCCGGTATTTCCACTACACCGGATTGCTGTACCAGTTTTTTTGCGATTGATTTTGCTTCTTGGGAAGTGGGTTTGGGTTTCTCGGGAGCGTAGGTGGTGAGATAGATCGCACTTCGCTGAAGCCTACTGTGCCACCAGCAGACACCGCCATTCATCAGGCCGCCGTGATTGGAAAATGCAATTCGGTTTTCAGGGTTTTTGAATTTTTCAAAAAGCTCTTCCCGTGAGTATTTGCAAGTTTCGGCTCTTACCGAAGTTAATGAAAAGAGTAGCGTTAAGTAGATGACGGTTTGTCGCATCTATTCATGGTTCATGAATTTCATTGAAGATTCTATTGTCATGATTTTGACGAAGTTGGATTTGAAATTACTGACTCTTTAGAGTTCACGGGTTTTTTGATTCATAATTCTTGATCAAAACTGTCGGCATTGTATAATGTAAGTATGTTTGTTTGATCAAGGGAGAAATATGAAGATATCACTATTGTTTTTGTTTGTGACTGCAATCGGGGGAACAAGTGTACAGGCTGAGACTCCTTGGTATCAGAATTTACCAGCTGGACAAGATTACTGTGTGAGAAAAATTCAGATTATAAAAGGACCACGAATTGGTGGTTATGCCGATTGCGGGCCAGGCGCGACAATGGAAATCGTAATGAATGGTGTTGATAAATGCGTCAGAAAAGCATTCGGTAAGAAAATTTCGAGTTTCCCTGTTTTTTGCAAAAATCCGGTTGATTCATTGCAAATCAAATAATTCGTATATTTAAATCTTCTACAGTTTTAAGTTAAATTCTAATTGTAGAAGATTTAATTTAAGTGGCGGCCCCACCAGGAATTGAACCTGGAACTGATCTTTAGGAAAGATCTGTTATATCCATTTTAACTATGGGTCCTCGACAAAAACGGTCTGACATAGTACGGTCATGCCCATATGAAAATCTTTGCATCACGCTCGGCGCTGTTTGCGCTGATCTTCACTGGTACTGACCTTTACCAGCCCAAAAATATCACATTTCCGACTGCAAAAGCAAAGGCTTCAGTGGTGCTTTTTCTTTCAGCAAAATGCCCCTGTTCTGCCAGTCATGAACCGGTATTGAAAGCGCTCGCCACTCAATATTCAAAAGATGGTTTTGAGTTTATCGCCGTACATTCCAATCAAAATGAAACATCAGCTGAAACCAAAGAACATTTCAAGAACGCCAATCTCGGATTTTTAACGATTGAAGACCGTGGTGCCAAGATTGCCAACGATCTTAAAGCTCTGAAGACACCGCATGCTTACATTATTCAAAACGGTAAAGTGGTTTATGAGGGTGGTGTTGATGACAGTGCTGATGCAGCTGATGCAACCAAGCATTATTTGTCAAATGCCCTACAAGAATTAAAAGAAAATAAACCGGTCACGGTGGCAAAAACTCGCTCACTGGGCTGTCAAATCAAACGGTAAAAACATGAAAGGTAATTTTAAAATGAATGCACTGATTGCACTGGGAATGATGGTTACTTCTGCTTGTGGATATTCACCGATTCTCAATCACAACACCCCCAATCGCGAACAGCAGGATGCTTCGGCAAAAGTCGAGAAAAAATGCTCGTTTTCATTTTCAAAGCAAGGTCTGTGTGCAGATCTTGATCTGAGCAAGGCACCCAAAAATTCGGGTGATGAAGGTTCTGTAAAAGTTTATTTTTGGAACCCGAATCAAGCGAACGCATATGTAAACCCAAGCGTAAACTGGAAGTTCACTCCCTGGATGTCGAGCATGGGGCACGGAACCAGCAAGACTGAAATTGCAAATGCGAAAGACCAGAGCGGTAATGACATTCCGGGTGTGTTCGTGATTTCAAAACTTTCGTTCGTGATGGGTGGTGAGTGGGATTTGTTCATTGTCATGGAACCAACTCAACGTGACCCCAATAAAGAATCTGAAAAACGAAATGTAGATAAGGTTTCTTACCTCGTTAACGAATGATTTTTCTCTGGCTATCTCTTTTAATTGCACCTGCGGCTGATGCAGCACCTTGTTGTGCTGGATCGAGTGCATTGCCATCGTTGATCACCGGTGATGAAGCCCGGTTGATCGGGATGTCGGTGTCATACAGCGATGTGATAGGCGATGCCCCGGGGGCGGGCAAGGGGATTCCTGTTTTTAGAGATGCTTATTCCATTCGAGAAATCAGAAAAAACATGAATCTCAGTTTTGCCACACTGATTTCTGATCGTTGGCAAGTTGGCGTTTCATTACCCATCGTTCAAAATGAACTTGCATCGAACACCACTCAAGAAATCAACACACAGCTAGGAGATGTCTCGGCAACGATTGGTTTTGAGGCGTTGCCAGAATGGGAATATTCGCTTTGGACGCCAAGAATTTACACTTTTGTACAATGGGTGGCGCCTACTGGTGGAAGTATCTGGGATTCGCAAACCAGATTAGCTAGCGATGTGAGCGGAGTGGGTTTTCATCAACTCAATCTAGGGGCGGTGGTCATCAAGCGTTGGTCGGATTGGGACGCGAATGTAGTCTTGAAAGCGGGAAGAGACCTTAATTTTAACGGTACACTTTTGAATTCATCATTTGGTACAGGTTATTCGTTTGCTGATGTTTGGCGTATCGGTGGTAGTCTTGAGACCCAATATGTTTCCAGTCAAGACATTGGTGGTGCAGCGACTTTAGCAAAGTTGGTTTGGAATACGGGTGCAACCGTAACTTGTTTGGTGGGTTCAAGCTCTTCTCTGGTCTTGGGTTATGTTGATCAAACGCTTTTTGGGCCCGCTTATAATACAACATTAGCCCGCACGGGGAGCTTTAGCTTTCAGCATCGGTTCGAACGCTGATGAAATAATGATGTCACGCCGCTTCATTTTTTAAAAATCTCGCACTTTTATTACGCATCTGCCAAAATCAAGGCATGCACTCTTACGAAACGATCGCACTGAATCAGAACCCTAATGGCATTCTCACCCTTTCTTTGAATCGTCCCGATATTCGGAACGCATTCAATCAGAAAATGATCGAAGAACTCGGTCGTGTCTTCACTCACGAAGTGATGCAGCCCGAAGTGAAAGCAGTCGTCTTTCAAGGTAACGGCGGTATGTTCTGTGCAGGTGGTGACCTCAACTGGATGAAACGTTCCATCGAACTCTCTTATGAAGAAAATTTGAAAGACACTACGGTTCTGACCAAGATGTTTGCAACATTGAATGAGTGCCCCAAACCGGTGGTAGGAATTGTCGAGGGCGCAGCCATTGGTGGTGGAGTCGGGTTGGTATCGATCTGTGATGTCGTGCTGGCAACCAAAGAAACCGTATTCAGCTTGAGTGAAGTGCGTCTTGGTATTGTACCGGCGTGCATTGGTCCTTTTGTGGTGGCAAAAATCGGTGCTTCCCAAGCGCGTGCATTGTTTGTCAGCGCTGAGCGCTTTAAGGCTCAAAAAGCGAAAGAAATCGGACTGGTTCATGAAGTGTTTGAAAACCGCTCTGAACTCGATGCATACCTCGCGACTCTGACCAAAAATCTTCTCGAGTGTGGCCCTAAAGCGATGATGGTGGCAAAAAGTCTCGTGCTTGATCTGACTTGGCCAGAAAAACGTGAGCATATTGCTGACCCGATTCATTACGTTTCAAAAACATTGGCAGAGCTTCGTGTCGGTGCTGAAGCACAAGAAGGCATTTCGGCTTTCCTGCAAAAACGCAAACCTTCCTGGATTGGTGGTTCCAAATGAATTCAAAACATAAATTGCTGGTAGCCAATCGCTCTGAAATCGCATGTCGTATTTTTCAGGGTGCTTTTGAAATGGGAATTCCGACGGTGGCGATTTTCGCTCCCGGTGACGAACTTGCCCGCCATGTAACGATGGCAGATGAAATTGCTGAAGTTCCGTCTTATCTCGATGTTGATTCAATCATCAAAGTCTGTAAAAAAATGGGCGTGACTCTGGTTCATCCGGGTTACGGGTTTTTGTCCGAGCGCCCGCACTTTGCAAAAGCGCTTGAAACGGCTGGAATCACGTTACTTGGCCCTTTGGCTTTTACGATGGAACAAATGGGCGGCAAGATCGCAGCAAAAGAGATTGCTGAAAAAATCGGCGTGCCGACGGTGCCATGGGCGCGACTTGACCTTTCAAAAACCAGCGATGCTGAATTGAAAAAAGAGGCCGAGCGTATCGGGTTTCCAATTTTGATCAAAGCAAGTGCAGGCGGTGGCGGTAAAGGCATGCGCCGGGTTGAGCGAATTGAAGATTTGAAAGAACAGGCTGAAAGTGCAGCTCGCGAAGCGTTGAACGCGTTTGGTGACGGAACCCTGTTCTTTGAACGTTATGTGGTGAATCCCCGTCACATTGAAGTTCAGGTTTTTGGAAACGGAAAAGGGCAAGGCGTTCATCTTCATGAACGTGAGTGTTCATTGCAGCGTCGTCACCAGAAAGTTTGGGAAGAAGCACCGGCTCCGCATCTTGCCGATCAGACTAGAAAAGGTTTGCATGAAAGCGCGATGAAACTGGTGGAACACACCAAATATCGTAGTGCTGGAACGATCGAGTATCTGGTGGATGCTTCCGGAGATTATTTTTTCATCGAGATGAACACTCGACTTCAAGTTGAACATCCGGTGACGGAGTCCATCACCGGTATTGATCTTGTCCATGAACAGATCAAGCTCGCCGTTCAAGCTGATCAGTATCAATTGCCTGTGGTGAAAGAGCCTCGCGGACACTCACTGGAAGTGCGAGTTTATGCCGAAGACCCTTCCCAGGGTTTCATTCCATGCACTGGTACGGTGAACCACTTGATTTGGCCAAGCGGACCGGGACTTCGCGTTGACAGTGGTGTTGAAGTCGGGCAGGAGATGGGTACCAGTTTTGATTCGATGGTTGCAAAATTAATCGTGTTTGCGCCCACCCGTGAAATTGCCGTGAAAAAAATGCAATATGTTTTGCGTGAAACGGTAGTGAGTGGCATCGGCACTAATCTTGAGTATCTGAACGAGATTGCCCACCAGCCGAAAGTGATTGAAGGAAAAATATCGACGAACTTCCTCGACAAGGAATTTTCATTTCAACCGCAGCCCACCGAAAAAGAACTCGAATTCTTGTCTGCATTCAAAGACTCGTCAGCTGCAAGCCTTTCTCATGGACCAGTCGGTTCGGGAACAGCGCAGCCTACAGCTGCTGCTAATGCTTCTGCAATGTGGATGCATTTCGGAGGAGACCTTACATGAAACATCAAGCAAAG
>CALPVV020000084.1 GCA_943327105.2 Nitrosovibrio sp. Nv4 | reverse complement strand
CGTAAGATTCGAAAAAGCTTGGGGGTGTCTTTAGCGGCGGGGTCCCACCTGAATCCATTCCGAACTCAGAAGTTAAGCCCGCCAGCGGCGAAAATAGTGCCGAGGTAGCTCGGTGTCAAAATAGCTCGATGCCCCCATTTATTTTATATCCAAAAGCCCTTTCTGATTTAACTCAGAAAGGGCTTTTTTTTTATCATTGTGTAACACATTCTTTTCAATTTAATGAGATATAGCCCTTAATTTTAGTGTAATTTTTTTTCAATAAACTCTTTAGTTTACGAATAAGTATGATTTTATACATTCTGCATTAAGTTTTAATTGTGCTAGTAGTGTTCTTTTGCTGCTTCAGCCAGCTTAACTATGACTTCGCCATAATCACGAACTCTGTTGTATTCGAAAAGCGCATCACTGCAGGCCTTTGGGTTTTGAGTTTCCCAACCTGACTTTCTTAGAAAGTTTGCAACGCTGAAAATGCAGTCTTTGATATCAAACAGATTTGGGGATTTAGACGATTTTGATGAGACGGCGTATTTTTTAAAGCTGGAGGGAATGAATTGAGAGCATCCAAATGCACCGGCAAATGATCCTCGAGTGCTAATGATGTCAGGAAAATGGTTTTGATCCTTTGTAGGGATGTATAAAGACTCCATTGCTTTAATTTGTTCCATTGCCCATATGGACTTTGAATTTAATCTTTGCGCAACTTTGTTTTGAAGTTCGGTATAAGAATAGTTTGCTGCTGATGATTTACTAGAAGGCTTGCGAAAGTTCAATTCGTCTAGCGTATTTCTTGCGACTTCTGGGTGATTGGCCTGAAGGAGAGCAAAGAAAACAGATGAGAGATCAAATTGTCCCATTGCTTTACCATGTCTGGTTTCAACCCATAGTAATGAAGCTATGATTTCTTTTGGTACATTATAAGCTGATTCAGCGTTTTTTAGCGTATTACTGTATTTTTTTAAAAAACTTTTGATGTTTTTGACGGCCCTTTTGCTGAAGTGAAGTGAATGGTCACCAGGATTAAGAAAACCTAAAACATTGAGTTGGATGATTCTGTCACGCTCTTCATTTGTGTAATGTTTTAGATAACGCTTTTCGATTTTACTGATGAACAATGGATTAATGCCCTCGCGGCTCATTTTTTCACGTGCAAAGCTTACTGAGGAAAGACTTGTATTCGGAAATGATGTGATTTTTTGAGAATCTTGAGAGGGCTTGAAGGTTGCGCAAGCCGATGTGAAAACAATAGTCATAAAGAGAACTACTGTTAATGATAATCCGTAATGAAGTTTCGAAACCTTCATTTTAAAATTATAAACAGATCGAGTGGAAAATGTAAGAAAGTTTGTTTTTTTTAAAATTCTGTCAATCAGATGACTTTGAAAAATAAGATTGCTTGATTGTTACATTAATTTCTGAAGAAGAGTGTGTTTCTTCGAAACATCTAAGTGTTGATTATTGGGTGAAATGAATTCGTATTTTATCGATAGAATGATCGTCAAAGCATTGGCTAGGTTTCATTTATAAGATTATTGTTTCAGTGAATGACAGTTAAGTGAAATCAAAGCATCTAAATTTAGTCTTGCTAGCAACAATCAATTGATTTTTTTATTCCTACTCAAGTATCAATGAGCTGGTTGCAGCTTTATAGAGTTTTCTTTCTGACAGCCAGACATATCCAGACTCACAATTCAGTTTTGGATCATACTTGGTGCACTGTTCTCCATATGAGTCTTTGATTAAATAATGACATTGATTGCTAGATGGATCAAATTTACGGCCATAAACAAGAACTGTATGAAGTTCACTGATAGACCTTTTGGGAGAGTCTGAATGCCTCAAGACGTCACTAAAAAAGTCGATCGTAACCGGCATTTTTTCATTAATACTTTTGTTGATTTTGGAAAAAAAGGATTTTCCTTTAATTTGAAAATTACTCTTATATGGCTTATTAGAAAATGGTTTTCTTTCGTTCAAACATGCCAATTTTCTAATGCTTTGAAATAGGTTTTTTGGGCTGGATGATTTTAGGGTTTCAAAGAAAATAGATGCATCAATATTTTTAAAAGCATAGATGAAAGGTAGATCGGTTGTTTTCTTGATTCTGTTTAAGATGACTTCTTGATGAAGTGATTGAATTTCAAGGATTGCTTTGCTTATCTCTACCTTTTTTTCTACACCATTGTTCTCTATCTTCAACCATTCTTCTGATGGAAGTGCAGACTCGGGGCAATAGCCTTGTGAAGTGATCTTATCGAGGGCTATTTTAATGAAACCTGTTTGGGCAGGTAGTTTTCCATATTCATGATTAAATATTTTTTTAAAGAAACTGATTAATTTTGAGGCATTTGTTTCGCTATATTGAATTGCAATATCAGCTGCTGAAACTTGCTCGGTCAATTGGTAAGCATATTGTAAGTAGTCTGCGGCTGCATGAGCGAAACACCAAGATAGTTCATGCTGGTTCCGCATTTTTAAGTCAAAATACTCTCTGAAATCGACATTAGAACAATTTTGTTCTGGGGTTGTAATGAATTTTGAAGTGTCAGCGAAAGAAATTTCCGAACAAAGTAAAACTGAAATGATGAGTAGGGGATGAGTTGATTTTTTTTTGTTCATAATACCCTCCTGGTACTTAATTCATTATCAACGAAAATGAAGGATAGTGTTTAATAAAAAAGCATTTCAAATGTTTTTGACTTTAACTTTTTTCTTTTTCAGATTGAGCGAGAAAATTTCAGTGATTACAATATTTTGCTTCAAATAAACAATTGAATTTAAGTTACTCTGTTTTCGCGCTGTGCAAACCCAGGGCTAATTTTGTGTCTGATTTGTATTTAATCAAAAAAAATGCCCCCGAATAAATTCGGAGGCATTTAAGTTTGATTTTAAGATTCAATTTTTTTTAAAATTAACCAGCTAGGAATTCCATCGCCAAATACAAAGCCAAAGTAAGTGCCAAGCCTAGATGGATAGCAGCAACAAGCTTTTGAAGTGGCCCCATTTTACCTTTGATTGCATTTAATTCAATAAGACCAATAACAAAAGCAAATGTCGCCCAGTATGGGACAAGGCTTTTCTCTGGAGAAAGATTGAGTGGAATGTGAGATGCGCCACCCATGAAGAAAAGCATTGGCATGCTGAACATTGTATTTGTTCTTGATGCAATTGCTGCACGAGCCATTAGATCGGCAACGCCTGGAATTGCAGATTCCCCTTTAGCTACGCGAGTTGCATTTTCAATCGCCATTTTATTGCTTGGCCAAATGATGAGCCAAACATTCAGAAACATCAGTGTACCAATGATTCCACCACTGAGAATCATTGTGCCCCATCCTGAGCTCATCGGTACGCCTAGGCCTGCCTTATGAAGGATCATGGACCAACCGGAAAGGAAGGTAAGCATTGCTCCCCATCTGAACCAGAACATGGTTTTTGGGGTGAGCTTTTGAAATACCTGAGATTTGGTTGGTGCATCTGTTTCAGCCATGAAAGGCATTTGTGAAAAGTTGAAATAGTAAAGATGGCCGATCCAAAGAATGCCGAATACGTAGTGAATATAGCGCATCCAGAATTCTGCTGCTGCGCCTGAAAAAAGTGCCATTGTGAACGCTCCTTATGTTGTAACTGTTTATCAATTACAATTTAGCATAAAGTTACGTTTGGTCTATTGGTTATTTTATTCTAATCACTGCATTTTTACTGAACAGATATTTCAAACGAAACATCGAGATGAGATTAAGTTTCTCTAACCCACCCTGAACGGTCGCTGGTTTTCGAAAAGTGGAGTGCTCATCGAGAACAGAACCTTTTTGAGTGAATATAAACATGCCGTTTTTTCCATTTTTGTTTGAACTATATATTCCAGCTGTTCCTCGAATGGTTGAAAAATCATAGGTCAAGGTTTGATTTAATCCATTTCCACTGACTGTTTTCGCCAGTATTTGATCAAGTGCAGGTACATTGAGTGCTATTCCACCCAGAGTTGAGCCTTCTTTATTTAATCCAAGATAGAGTCTTGAATTTTCTAAAATAGGGATACTAATAATGGAGTCTTCCTCCATTGAAGTTATAGGAATTTTTAGTCCGTTGGGCAGCTCCGTAACAGTACTTGCAAATGCCTTTTTTGCTGCCAGATAATCAACTTTAATTGCAATTCTACTTGTTCCGTCAGCCAATCTTTGAAAATTTACTTCTCCGATTGATTCATGTAATGGCGATTTTACCGAAATCGTGTTGTCGGGAAGTTTGAGGTTACCTAAGGTGAGAATACTTTCCCATTCTATGATCTTTGAGTTTTGACCATTAGATTCAAGAATGTCGAGCCCTTTTACAAGCACTACGCCTTTGTCTGAACAGGCGCTTAGTAGTAAAAATGAAAATGCAGTGACAATTACTTTGAACTTCAAAAAATACCTCTCTTGATCCTTTTCGGATCAAGAGCGAGGTGATTTTAATCTTTGTTGAATCTCGGCAAAAAAGTTCGCAACTTCGTCTTCATGACGCTTTTGAGCTTCTTCAGATTGGAAAGAGGGGGTTGACGACTCATCGCGTTCGAGGATGATCTCGTTCGGAATATCAGCAAGAAAACGACAAGGATTGCGAGGAATTGGTTTACCGTAGCGAACGCGATTCTTAGCTCTAACTAAATACAGTTCCTCTTGGGCACGGGTGATGCCGACATAAAATAGACGGCGTTCTTCAGAAAGATCCGTCCCCTCGTCAATAGTTCGTTGGTGTGGCAGGCAGCCGTCTTCAAGACCAACTAAGAAAACGATGGGAAATTCCAGGCCTTTTGAGCCGTGTAGGGTCATGAGCGTAACGGCATTTTTGTCTTCGTTAAATTCGTCTTCTTCTTCTTTTGCATTGAGTACCAGTGAGGAAAGGTATTCTTGCATCTGTTGTTCGCCAGTTGTGGGTTTTTCTGGATCAAAAGAGGGAAGGTCCATCATTCCAATCGAGTTTGCCAACTCTTCAACGCTCTCATATCTGCGTTGCGCTTTGGCGGGATCTTCTTCGTCCTCGATTAATGCCTCTTTGATTCCAAGTTTTTCAAGAGAGTTCTTAGCCCAAAGTGAGACGGCCTGAAGAAACTCTCCGTCTAAGTTATGATAATTTTCACGATTAATCGACTGGATGCCGTTACGAAGTTCTTGAAGTGAGCTGGAAAGAGATTTTAGGCCCGATTTCGCTTTTTCATTCAGTCCTTGCAAAACCAGGTGATCATTCATGGCTTCATAAAAAGAAATATTTTGTTGTGCTGAGTGAGTATTGATTTTTTCAATCGTGGTTTTACCAATACCACGAGCAGGCCAATTGATGATTCTGCGAATTGCTGTATCGTCGTTCGGATTGAGTGCGAGCTTCCAATAGCAAAGAACATCTTTAACTTCTTTACGATCGAGAAAAGACATTGAACCGACCAGTTTGTAAGGAATGTGGTGAAGCCTCAGTGATTCCTCAAAGATTCGAGACTGGGCATTAGAACGATAGAGGATTGCATAGCGGTTCCACTTTGGAGGGACGTTATTCAATCGAGCTTCTTCCTCTTTTTTCATCAGTTCTTCTGCGACCATTTGAGATTCAGCACGATCGTCTTCAACTGCCACCATGTGAACCGGAGCTCCGTGTCCTTTTTGAGACCAGAGTTTTTTATCAAATCTTTTGGAGTTCTTAGCGATGACTTCATTTGCAGCTTTCAAAATCATTTCAGTGCTTCGGTAGTTCTGATCAAGAATGATTCGTTTAGTACCTGGAAAATGCTGGTCAAAGTGAAGGATATGGGTTGGGTCAGCTCCTCGCCATGCATAAATGGATTGATCGTCATCGCCAACAACGCAAATATTGTGATGGGTGCTTGTTAGGGCCTCAAGCAAGCGAAATTGAGAAGGGTTTGTGTCTTGATATTCGTCAACTAGAATGTATTTGAAGCGTTTAGACAGTTTTTCTCGAACTTCGGGGTGGCCCTCTAATAGGTTTACCGTATTGAATAATAGATCGTCGAAGTCCATCGCATTCAATAATTTTAAGCGTTCCTGATATCGAGGAAATACGCTTTGAAGTGCGATGGAGTAATCGTCATAAGCGATTTTAGGGCCTTTTAGTGTGTCAAAGAATCGGTTTGCATTTTCGCCAGTGAGGAATTTGTTTTTTGCCTGACCGATTTGAAATAACACCCATGAAGGATCAAATTTTTTTGCATCAATATTGATGTGTTTAAGGATTTCCTTGATGATCCCTTCTTGGTCTGATGTGTCGAGGATCGAAAAAGTTTGGGTATAGCCGACCAGTGGGGCAAATTCCCTAAGAATTCTTACGCACAAGCTGTGAAAAGTGGAAATCACCAATCCTTTTGATGCCCGTTCGCCAGCAACTTTTTTGATAAGGTTTTTTACACGCTCTTTTAACTCGGTTGCTGCCTTGTTGGTGAAGGAGAGTCCTAAAATTTGTGATGGCGGAACTTTTTTTACTGAGATCAAATACGCAATTCGGTGAGTCATGGTATTGGTTTTGCCACTACCGGCTCCTGCTAAAATGAGGAGAGGGCCTTCCACATGGAGTACTGCTTTGCGCTGTTCGGGGTTGAGTCGGGAAAGATCCATATTGCTTGGTCAAAAAGTTAGCAGAGGGCTTCCAATTTCGCAACGAGGATGACAACCTTGTGGGCATGAAGTCTTATCAGGATCTAATGAAAAAAATTCTAGAAGAAGGTGCGCTCAAATCAGATCGCACAGGTACTGGAACCCGAAGCCTTTTTGGTGCTCAGCTTCGATTTGATTTGAGTAAGGGGTTTCCATTGGTGACAACCAAAAAAGTCCATCTTAAATCAATCATCCATGAACTGCTCTGGTTCTTAAAGGGTGAAACGAATATTGCGTATCTCAAGGAGAATGGTGTTTCGATTTGGGATGAGTGGGCCGATGAAAATGGAAATCTTGGACCGGTTTACGGAGCTCAATGGCGATCTTGGAAAAATGCAGATGGGAAAGTAATTGATCAGATTTCTTCAGTCATAGAGCAAATCAAGAAAACTCCGGATTCTCGCCGTTTGATTGTGAGTGCATGGAATGTTGGTGAGTTGGACAAGATGGCGTTGGCTCCTTGTCATGCATTTTTTCAGTTTTACGTTGCAGATGGAAAACTATCTTGTCAGTTGTATCAGCGGTCGGCTGACTTTTTTCTCGGTGTACCTTTCAATATCGCTAGCTATGCACTCTTGACCATGATGGTGGCGCAAGTTTGCGGCTTGAAATACGGTGATTTTGTTCATACTTTTGGGGATCTGCATTTATATTCAAACCATATTGAACAAGCCATGCTGCAGCTTTCCCGTGAACCAAGGCATTTGCCTGTGATGAAGATCAATCCGGATGTGAATGATATTTTTGGCTTCAAATTTGAAGACTTTCAGCTTGAAGGGTATGATCCGCATCCTGCAATCAAGGCTCCGGTTGCAATTTAAAGGTGGGACTCATGAAGGTGATCGCAATCGCAGCTGTGGGAAGAAACGGAGTCATCGGAAAAGAGAATGGATTGCCTTGGAATATCCCTGAGGACATGAAGTTTTTTCGGAATGCTACCAAAAGCCAGATCGTAGTCATGGGTAGAAAAACATTTGATTCCTTGGGAAAGCCACTTCCGAATCGAGAAAATGCGGTAATCACAAGAGATCCCAAGCAGTTTCTAAAAGATTTTGAATTGGGTGGGGTGGCTGTTTTTAATGATTTGAAAGATGCAGTTGGGAGTTATCGGCTAAAAGAGTCCCAGTTTCCCGAAAAAGACATTTTCATCATTGGTGGCGCCCAGATTTATGAGGCTTCGTTTGATCTTTTAGATGAGGTCTGGTTGACCGAAATCGGAGCTAATTTTGAAGGTGATGTATTCTTCCCTTATTACCAAGATGGGCGTTTGCTAAGGCCTGAATTTTCTAAGGTTTCCAGTCGCCCTCAAGCCGATTTGGAAAGTCCCTATCAATATCAATTCAATGTGTACAAAAGAGTCGATTTGTTTAAATAAACTTAATTTGTTGAATTCTCGCAAAGCTTTGTCGGGAATTAGCGATTAAAATTATTTATTGATTTCAGCCATATACGGCTCTCAAACAAAAAAGAACATTATTAAAATATTATTGTTGAAAAATAAAAGTAAACATGATTAGTTGAGCCCACTTCATCAACTAAAAGGGTTGAAGAAGAAAAGTTTAGTTCAACCTCATCAACAAGGAGTATATATGAAAAGAGGTCGTCCAAAGGGTAAGTCAACCGACAAGCGTTCTTTTGGTCCGCTTGGAGATTTAATTCGTAAAAAGCGCCTAGAAAAGAATCTTGGTCTTCGTGATGTATCTGATGCTGTAAAGTGTTCTGTACAGTTCATTTCGAATATTGAGCATGGTCGTGCGCCGTTGCCATGGGATAAAGCTGAGAAGTTGGCAAAATTCCTTGAAATTGCAATGGATGAGCTTCAGGCGGCAAACCTTTCAATTCGCGCTGATTTCAAGAGCTTTATGGCCACTTCAAAAGGCAAAAAAGTTGCTAAATCAAGTACAGCTTTGGCATCGGTCAAAGATGCTGCAAGTGCTGTTGCTGCTTCCGCTCAAGACTCTCAATTGAACGACATCATTCGACTTTATCAGATCGCACCTCTTGCTAACCGCAAGAAGTTCTACACTGAAGCGAAGAAGTTGCTTGAAGTAATGTAATTTTAATCAAAATCTGTTAAAAAAGGCTGGTTGGCATCGAAAGATCGTTTCGGTGCAAAAACCGGCCTTTTTTATTTGGTGAAGTCATGAGTGATGATTACTACAGTCTGGATAAAGCGAATACTGACCCTAAGAGAATTAAGTTAGAACGGGAAAAGGCGCGAAAGTTAAGAAAAACATCTTGGTGGAATGAAAAGATTCAAAAGGGAATCTGCCATTATTGTGAGCAGAAATTTAAACCCACGGATCTAACCATGGATCACTTAGTGCCCCTTGCTCGAGGGGGGCAATCGGTTAAAAACAATCTGGTTCCAGCCTGTAAGGAATGCAATGCAAAAAAGAAACTACACACCCCTGTTGATCTACTGTTTCAGCAGTTAGAAAAGGAAAAAGGTAGTTCTGAGCGGTAAAAACAGCGTCAAAAAATAATCATGACCATTTTAGTTTGGTATATGAGAGTCATGGATTTTGATTTGTCATGAGATCGTCATTGCCAGAAAACCGATAGTCCAATAATCTAATGGCATTCCAAGTAGTACTAAAACTTAATTGAAGATGGAGCGACCAAGCATGAACGCAGGTCTGCGCAAATTTGCGCTTTTCGGAGTAATCGTAATTTCTGGGCTTTTGATCGCCACTTGGCAGGTATTGCCGAGGACATCAAATCAAGGTTATCAGCCTGAACAACCAATTCCCTTCAGCCATAAGTTGCATGCGGGAACTTTTAAAATTGAGTGTCGCTATTGCCATACCTCAGCCTATAAATCCAATCATGCAGGAGTACCAAGTCTTTCAACTTGTATGAACTGCCACTCTGTAGTCAGAACAGATAGTCCATGGATTCAAAAGATTAAAAAGTCATATGAAGAAGGAAAGCCAATTGAGTGGGTAAGAATTCACGAATTGCCTGACCACGCTCATTTCAATCACAAACGACATCTTGCCAAAGGCGTTTCTTGTGAAACATGCCACGGCAATATTAAGGAAATGGACCGCGTTTTCCAAGCAGAACCCCTCACGATGGGTTGGTGTTTGAATTGTCACCGCGGTTTTGAAACGCCTAAAGCGGTTCGTAAAAATGTTTACCCGGAAAATCCGGAAGGTCATGAGGCAGTTGCTCCATTCAGTTGCAACACTTGTCACTACTAATTAGTTCATTCGGAGAATCATCAAGATGGAAAAACAAACGGATATGAAAACCGAAACTAAATTCGAGAAACCCCGTCACTGGGTTTCAATGGAAGAGTTAACTCCAGAGTATTGGAGTGACCCAGCGATTCAAGAGCGCAGATCACAAGAGTTCTTTGATAAGCCGATCGAAACTCTCGAAAAAATTGAAAGCATGGACAAGACCGGCGTTTCTCGTCGTGATTTCCTGACTATCATGGGTGCGAGCATGGCGATGGCGAGTTTTGCCTGCGCTCGTAGACCGGTAAATAAGATTATTCCCTATGTGGTTCAGCCTCAAGAATTGACCCCGGGTGTGCCTCTTTTTTATG
>CALPVV020000083.1 GCA_943327105.2 Nitrosovibrio sp. Nv4 | reverse complement strand
TGGAAACCTTTTCGCCATTTCCATGGAAACGGGTAAAGAGGTTTGGAACTACTCACTTCGTAATCCGGTCAGCTCGAAACCTACGGTAGATGGCAATGATTTGTTTGTGGTGACCAGTGACGATTCTCTGGTTTGTCTTGAAGCTTCCACAGGTAAATGGCAGTGGAGCTATCGTCGTAGAAACGTATCCGGACCGACCATTCACGGAGCATCAAAACCCTTGGCAGTGGGCGATTCGGTATGGGTTGGTTTTGCTGACGGAGCATTGGTCGCACTCAAGCGTAAAGAGGGTAAGGTTCTTTGGGAAAAACAGCTGAACACTGGCGGTCGTTTTGGCAGCATCAATGCTGAGTTCCTTCTCGATGGACAAACTGTTTTTGTGCCTGCATACGACGGAGCTTTGTATGCTCTGGATTCAAAAACAGGAACCACGATTTGGGCTAAAGAGGGCTTGGGCGGTTCTAAAAAAGTGACGATTAGTGATCAGGTTGTATACGCACCATCTTCAAATGGTTCGGTTTATGCGCTCGAAAAAAGTAGCGGTAAGGAAATCTGGAAGTTCGAATTGGATTCTGGAATCCCATCCGATGTCTTGGCTCTTTCTGGTCATGTAGTGGTGTCATCCAGTTCAGAATATCTTTATGCAGTTGAGAAGAAATCAGGCAAACTGGCGTATCGTTACCACATCGGTTTCGGCTCTGGTTTTTCGGGTGGCTTGACTCTTGATCCTGCTCGTAACTGGGTCTATGCACTAAGTCGCGGCGGAAACCTGATGGCATTCCGTTATCAACGCTGATTTTTTCATGAAAAAAACCAAGTCAATTTTTCTGACGTTGAGTTTTATACTGTTCGCAACCAGCGGTTGTCTTTCCGTGATGGAAGAAGACGATCTGGTTTACTGTGATGCCACTCACTCGCCATTCGGTGGCGGTTCGGGTTCCATTTCTGATCCATATCTGATTTGTAGTGTTACTCAACTCAAGCAAGTGTCGGCATCACTTTCCAGTCACTATCGATTATCTAGAAACCTCAATCTCACCGGTGTTTCATTTTCACCGATTGGCAGCAATTCAATTGGTTTTAGCGGGACTTTTAATGGCAATAACTTAGCGATCAGTGGTTGGACTTATGCCGCAACTTCGGGGAGTGAGCCCGTTGCCTTTATCAGGCGCCTTGAGGCAGGCGGAATCATTAAAAACCTGACCTTGAGTTCAATCAGTGTGACTGGTGAAGATTCAAATGACCTGGTTGCAGGTTTTGTCGGTGTTTCGGAAGGTTCTGTTGATCATGTGTATTTGAAGAACTCGACGATTTCAGGGAAATCAACAGTGGGTGGAATCATTGCTGAAGCAAAGTCCAACGCTGATCTTGATTCTGCATTCGTCATTGGTTCTACCATCAGCAGTTCAGCAATTGGTGCAAGCATGCGCATTGCGACTGACACGAATGCGGTGGGTGGTTTGGTTGCCATTTGGAAAAAAGATACGACTGGAAGCGAAGAGATCACAGCTTCATCGGTCAGTGATTCCGTTATTGTTTTTGATAAAGACAGTGCATATCAAAACAGAGACGCGCGATTCGTCGGTGGCTTGATTGGTTATTTCAATCAGGGTTCGCTATTGAATTCAACTTTTGCTGGAACATCTGTCCAGGGTAAATTCAATGTGGGTGGTTTAGTTGGTTTTTCATCGTCAACGGTTACTGAATGTTCAGCAAGTGGAACCGTTCAAGGTGTGAGTCGCGTTGGTGGTGCTTTTGGTTTTTTAGGTTCCACTGCAATTCGCATTTCTGCTTCGGGTATTGTGATTGCCGAAATTGATGCATCAGCAGATGGACAAGTGGGTGGTTTGGTCGGTTTGCTAACAGGGACGATCTCAAATTCGTTTTTCTCCGGTTCCATTAACGCAGATGAAACCGTGGGTGGTATTGCCGGTTTGGTATCGAGTGGTACCGTAACCAATAGTTATGCATTCGGAACTGTTACGGGGAACGCGGATCCGATCGGTGGGGCTTTCGGTGACTTGATTGATGCTGTGGTTTCTCAAGTCTATGTTTATCAAACCAGTGTCAGCGGGGGTTCGTCACAGGCCTTTGTGGGGCAAAAGTCCGGAAGTACCGTTTTGAGCCAGTGTTATTTCAATCAAATGAGTAATTCTTCCAGTAATGGCGGCACGTCGATCAGTGCCCCGACCGATCTAAGTCAATATACTGGGTTTAGCGCTACGAATTGGCGGTCGCCGAGCATCTATGCGGGGCGCTCAGCCTTGACCCCTGTTTTAGCTTGGGAATGCAATCAAAATGGCGTGACTTGCTCGACTAAGTAGCTGAAATGATTAAATCCATACAAAAAAGTATTGATTTAGATACCCCCACATGGGAATATCTTAGCCCTCATGAATGTATCTGCATTAGAAGAGTATGGACTGCGCTGTGCAGTTACTCTTGCCGCATTAAAACCAGATGAAATGTTGTCTGCTCCCGAAATCGCCGAGAGAGAAGGGCTGTCGGTTGAGTATGTATCCAAGTTCATGCTTCATTTGAAGAAAGCCGGACTGGTCACCACGGTTCGAGGGGTGAATGGTGGCTTCGCACTCGCCAAACCAGCCGCTGAAATTTCTTTGAAAGAAGTATTTGAAGCCTTGGGTGGAAAACGTCGCGTGTCTGATGAAGATTTTTGTAATGCATTTGCAGGTAAGTCAGACAATTGTGTTCACCAATCAGGCTGTTCCATTCGCCCATTCTGGAAAATCCTTTCTCTCTATATCGAAGCATTCACCAGCGAGATGACTCTTCAAGACATGTTGAATCCTGAAAGGGATACGATCGTTAAAACTGAAAAAATCGCACTGAAAAACATTCAAACCATGAAAGAGCAATTATCATGACAACAAAAACAGACGCTCCATTGTTTCAAATTCAAGACCTTCACGTTTCAGTCGAAGGCAAGCAAGTGTTGAAAGGGGTAAACCTGACCATCAACAAAGGCGAAGTGCACGCAATCATGGGCCGTAATGGTACGGGCAAAACCACTCTTTCGTACACCCTGATGGGTCATCCCAAATACGAAGTCACTGCTGGTAAAATTCTACTCGATGGTGAAGACATTACTTCATTGCCACCGGAAGAGCGTGCGCGTAAGCGTTTGTTTCTGGCGTTTCAGTATCCGGTAGCGATTCCCGGAGTGAGCGTTGCTTCTTTCCTGCGTGCATCGATGAAGTCGGTCCGTAGCGCTGAATTGCAGCCATCACAATTCCGTGCCGTGATCAAAGAAGAATTGAAAAAACTAAATGTACCTGAAGCATTCATGACTCGTTCCTTGAATGAGGGTTTCAGCGGTGGCGAGAAAAAACGCCTTGAGACCTTGCAGCTTCGTCTTCTACAACCAAAAATGGCGATCTTGGATGAAACTGATTCAGGTCTTGATATCGATGCACTTCGTGTCGTTTCAGAAAACCTTGAAAATTATCGAAGCCCTGAAAATGGTGGCGGTGAACGCGGAATGCTGGTGATCACTCACTATCAGCGCATGTTGAATTATGTAAAACCTGATGTGGTGCATGTTTTCGGTAGCGGAAAAATCCTGCTCACTGGTGGGGCAGATCTGGCGCTCAAACTTGAAGACAAGGGTTATGACTGGGTAGAAGGTGCCTGATGAAAATTCCCGCGCTTTTTAAAAATAATGATTTATTGGCATCTGCACCGAAGAAAGAATTTTCTTCTGAAGCAGGTTCCAGTGCTTCGCATTTCTTTGAATGGTCTGACCATGCTGCAATTGAAGTCGTGTTTCATGCAAAAAAAGATTCCACACTGGAATGTGTTTTTTTGCAGAATCTTGACGCAAAAGCCGAACTTCCAGCACGAGTTCAATTGATTGCCGATCGCGGAGCAACCATCCGTTGCACCATCATCCATCAAGGTGCTTCGAAGTCTCAAATTTCATTTGATTCCCGTTGTGCTGAAGAAGGTGCTTCGATTCAAATTCAAGCCCTGGCGAATTCTCGCCTGAATCAAAAGCATGCTTTTATCGCGAACGCGGTTCATCCGGTTCCGCACACACACAGCGATCTCAAGGTTTGGTGTGTGGCAAATGATGAAGCCCAAACCATTTTCAACGGTACGGTCACCATCGAAAAGGGTGCCCACCATACGCAAGCTTTTCAGAAAAACAAGAACTTGATCCTTTCTGAAAAAGCGACGATCGATTCCATTCCTCAATTGTTCATTTTTAATGACGATGTGAAATGTGCTCACGGCAGCAGTACCAGTACGCTTGACCCTGATCAATATATTTACCTACAAAGTCGAGGCATCGGTCTTGCTGATGCTGAAGCCATGATTACCCGCGGTTTCATTGAAAACGCCATTCATTGGATTGAAAATGAAGCCACCTCAGCTCGTGTTCATGCCGTACTTGGTTTGAATCAGGAGGAAGCGCTGTGAGAGAATTGATCCGCAAGGATTTTCCGAATCTCGATCGCACCTTTGATGGAAAACCATTGGTTTATCTGGATAATGCCGCGACTTCACAGCGACCAAAAAAAGTCGTCGATGCGACGATCAAGTACTACACTCACATGAATGCGAACGTGCATCGTGGGGTTTATCAGTTGTCGCAAGAAGCGACCGATGCTTTTGAAGCGGTTCGAGGCAAAGTTGCACGCTGGATCGGTGCTCCGTCCGAGCGCGAAGTTGTTTTTACCAAGGGAACTACCGAGTCCATCAATCTGATCGCTTCAACCTACGGTGAAGCAAATATCAGCGAAGGTGATGTCATTGCGGTGACTCGCATGGAACATCACGCGAATTTCGTACCTTGGCAGCAATTGGCAAAGCGAAAAAAAGCCAGATTTGAAATCATCGAACTCACCAATGATTGGCGTCTTGATTCCAAAGAGATTGACCGCGTACTTGCATTGAAACCAAAAATCCTGGCTCTCACCATGTTGAGCAATGTGACCGGTGTTTCGAATCCGATTTCATCGCTTTCTTCACGTTTCAAGATGGTAGGAACCACGATCGTGGTGGATGCCGCTCAGGGAATCGCTCATGGTGAAGTGACCATCGATCGACTTGGGCCGGTTGATTTTCTCGTGTTTTCGGCTCACAAGGTTTGTGGTCCGACCGGTGTTGGAATCTTATGGGGCAGAGAAACCTTGCTCGAAAAAATGCCTCCCTATCAATTTGGCGGCAATATGATTTCTCATGTCGGTGATTTTGATTCCGAATGGAACGATCTTCCGCATAAATTTGAAGCAGGTACACCCGATATTGCCGGTGTGATCGGCCTTGGTGCGGCGATTGACTATCTTGAAACCCTTGGAAGAGTTCGCATTGAAGAGTTTGAGAAAAAACTGACTCACTATGTGCTTCATGAATTGAACAAGATCGACGGCATTCGTTTGCTTGGGCCGACAGATCCGCATCACCGTGCGCCTATTTTCAGTGTTGCGGTTGATGGAGTGCATGCCCATGACTTGGCGACTTTTTTTGATATGCGTGGAATCTCGGTACGCGCAGGACACCACTGTTGTCACCCGTTGATGATGAAGCTTGCCTTGCCTGCAACCTGTCGGGCGAGTTTCAGTTTCTACAACACCACTGAAGAGGCCGATTTGTTTTTGAACGCTCTTCGGGATGCGCCTCGGTTTTTTGCGCGATCGGGTAAGCGTCCACCTCAAGGAGGAACACCATGAGCGACAACTATCGCCAGGTTTTTGGTGAAATTCTAGCAGACCATCATGAGGCTCCAAGAAATTGGGGAACTCTTCCTGCTCCGGCAAAATCGGAACATGGCTACAACCCACTTTGTGGTGACAAGGTGAATGTTTGCACATTGGTTACCGGTGAAGAAGGTTCGAAGAAACTGGAAAAATGCTCGTTTGAAGGTGAAGGCTGCTCGATCTGCATGGCATCTGCAAGCATCATGGCTTCAATGGTAGAGGGGTTGTCTAAAGACCAGGCACTTGCATTGATCGAAGCATTTAGGCAAAAAATGCAAGGCGCTGAAACCGTAGAGGGTTTGCCTTCAGAAGATTCCGGTGAAGATATCACCGCTTTATATGGTGTGAAACGTTTTCCGGTTCGCATCAAGTGCGCACTTTTGCCATGGACAACTCTCAAGAAAGGACTTGAAAATGCAGGCTGAAACTAACAATTTAAAAAATCCTGCCTTGCTCGAATGGATTCATCCGGTTCAAGACCCTGAGATGCTGATTTCAATTGTTGATTTGGGATTGGTTTATGAAGCCTATCTTGAATCAGAAGGTGTAAAGGCAAATGTAGTGATGACTTTAACGAGCCCTCACTGTCCGGTTGCAGATGTATTTGTGAATAATGTCAAAACACGTCTTCTTGAGTATCCGGGTGTTGCCGAAGCCGAAGTGAAACTGGTGTTCGAGCCAAAGTGGGACCCGAAAACCATGGCTTCAGACGAAGTGAAAGACAAGTTGGGAATCTGGTGATTTATGTCTGATCAATTCAGTAATAAAGATTATAAGAAATACGGGTTCGTTACCGACATCGAGGAAGATCGTCTTCCGCCGGGTCTTGACGAAAATACCGTTCGTTTCATTTCTGCAAAAAAAGAAGAGCCGGAATGGATGCTTGATTTTCGTCTCAAGTCCTTTGCGACTTGGAAAAAAATGAAGGAACCGAGTTGGGGACATTTGGATTACCCGAAGATCGATTTTCAAGCGATTGCCTATTACTCGGCTCCAAAGCAGAAGAAAAAACTGGAAAGTCTTGATGAAGTTGATCCGAAGCTTCTCGAAACTTATGAAAAACTCGGTATTCCACTCCACGAACAAAAAATGCTCGCTGGTGTTGCCGTCGATGCTGTTTTTGATTCTGTTTCGGTAGTGACCACTCAGCGCGAAGAATTGAAAAAGCATGGAATTATTTTCTGTTCCATCAGTGAAGCGCTTCGTGAACATCCTGAATTGGTGAAAAAATACCTCGCAACCGTGGTACCGGTTGTCGACAATTACTATGCAGCCTTGAATTCCGCGGTGTTTAGCGATGGTTCATTTGTCTACATTCCCAAAGGGGTCAAGTGTCCGCTTGATCTTTCAACTTACTTCAGAATCAATGCTCAAGGCACAGGCCAGTTCGAGCGCACGTTGATCATTGCTGATGAAGGCAGTGAAGTGAGTTACATGGAAGGTTGTACGGCCCCAATGCGTGATGAGAATCAGCTTCATGCGGCCATTGTTGAATTGGTTGCGCTTGAAAAAGCGACCATCAAATACACCACGGTTCAAAACTGGTATGCCGGTGATGAAAATGGCAAAGGCGGAATTTATAATTTCGTGACCAAGCGTGGATTATGCAAAGGAAAGGCATCGAAAATTTCCTGGACTCAAGTGGAAGTCGGTTCTTCGATTACCTGGAAATATCCAAGCTGTGTTCTTCAGGGTGATGAATCGATCGGTGAATTCTATTCAGTAGCGATCACCAATGATTGCATGCAAGCCGATACAGGCACGAAGATGATTCACTTGGGTAAGAACACCAAGAGCCGTATTCTTTCTAAAGGTATTTCAACCGGTAAAGGCAAGAACACCTATCGTGGAGCCGTGGTGATCGCACCGAATGCGACCAACTCAAGAAATCACACTCAATGTGATTCTCTGTTAATTGGTCCGAATTGTGAGGCGAATACGGTTCCGGTGATTGAAGTTCGAAACAAATCGTCTGTAGTAGAACACGAAGCGACCGCTTCAAAAGTGAATGAAGAACAGCTGTTCTATCTTCAGGCGCGCGGAATTCCAGCTGAAGATGCAGTAAAACTGATTATCAATGGTTATTGCGATGAAGTATTCAAGCAATTGCCGATGGAATTTGCCCTTGAAGCCAATCGTTTACTTGAACTCAAACTGGAAGGTTCAGTGGGATGATTCAGGTTCCAGGGAAGATCTTCATTTTTGGAGAGTACTCTGTCATGAGAGGTGGTGAGGCGGTTGTTGCCGCAGTAAACCCATCTTTTCAGTGTTCATGGGATCTATCCAAAAAATTTCATCCCGAATCACCTGCCGGTCGATTTCTTACTGTTAACAATACTCAGGCTTTTTTAAGCGTTGGCGGTGGAATGGGGCCGGGCTTTGGTTCCTCTACTGCTGAGTTGATCGCATCAAATGAATACCTTCCTCACCCCTGGAACGATCAGAAACTTTGGTGCTGGTACCGTGAACATTTTTTTCCTGCAAGTGGTGCAGATCTCGCGGTTCAAATGAAATCACGCAAACAGGGCGCCGGGCTTTATCATTTTCAGATCTACAATGCCGATTATCGCATGGACAAAATTGAAGTTCCTTATCTGATGCAATCCAATTGCCTGGTGTTTCATTGTCCACCAACGCAGAAGATTCCGACCTATTCAGACCTCGAAAACCGCAAAGATACGGTGGTCGACAATCGAATTGCAGATGCATTTGTTCATCGTTGGTTGAAAACATTTGATGCCTCGGTTTTGAATGAATGGGCAGATTATCTGGCATCTCTTGGCTTTGAGTCTTTGTTTGGACATGAAGTGAGAAAAGCATTTCAATCGGTCGTTGGCGTATCGGGCGTGAAGGGATGTGGCGCCGGGTTGAATGACGTGTTTTTGGTTTGCATCAATCAAGATCAGCCATCACTCACGCTTAAAGCCATCCAACAGGTTGCTGAAAAATTTCATCTGACACCAATGGGGAATTTGAATGAGCACTTTTGAAAGTCAGTTTTCCATCAAGGCTTTTGCTCCGGTCAATATCGCATGGATCAAATACATGGGTAAAATCGATGGTAAGCCATCGAATTCCAGTCTTTCCTGGACACTTTCTTCTTACGGCACCACCACCAGCATGCGAGTGATTCCCGGTTCAGCTCATCTGATTTTTCGCTGGGATGAAAAAGGTTATGTGCCTCCGCAAACCGGAATCCTGAAGGCGGAGATGTTTTTGCGAAATGAATCGCACTGGAATAAATTGCTTCAGCAATTCGGTTTTGAAGTCCATATGCCATCAACTGATGTGATGATTCATACCTTGAACAATGTTCCAGCAGGTACTGGCATTGCTACATCTGCTTCCGCGTTTGCGGCACTGACTCTTGCTTGGAGCGCTGTTTTGGCAGGACCGAGAAGTTCAGAGTGGATTGCAAAATTCAATTCACATGACCCTGATTTCAGAAAAGCATTGGCTAGTGTTGCGGCCAAGGGTTCTGGTAGTGCCTGTCGTTCATTAGATGGTCCATGGGTCGAGTGGTCACCCGCTGAAGGCATTCGTAAAATCAATGCTGCTAAAACACAGTGGCTTGATTTCATTTTATTGATCGACTCTGAGCCGAAAGCCGTTCCTTCGAGTGAAGCGCATCAACGAGTGAAGACTTCTCATCTGTTCAAGGGACGTGCCGAAAGAGCCGAAAAACGACTTCAAGAATTAAAGACATTGTTGACTTCAACCGTGTCGGGTATTTCACCGATCCGTAAATTGGTGCTCGAAGAAGCGCTTGATATGCATGAATTGTTTCATACTTCAGCGCCTCCTTTTTCATACATGACATCAGCCAGCAGGGAAGTGATTGCTTGTATTGAAAAACACTCTGAAGAATTTGATCTCGGTCTTCCATCCCTCAATTCAGTCATTACCCTGGATGCAGGCGCAAACGTGCATCTTTTTGTTCCGCTTCAGGAACGCGATGAATGGACGTTCTGGATTCAGCAAGAGTTTCCGGGGTTGAAGTTCTTGGTCGATGTTCCTGTCGATGATGGTGGAGCCCGCTATGAAATCATTTAGCATTGAGGTTCCTGCAAAATGGGTTTTGACCGGTGAACACAGTGTGCTTCGTGGGCATGAATCGATTGCTTTTCCGTATCCTTCCATGAAGTTTTCACTGAAGTATGAACCCGGCGTTTCGACTCAGGTTACGGCAAATCCGTTTCAGTCTCAAATTCGTTCCCTGATCGGCAGGGCTTCTGAATTTTTAAAACTACCGCTTGAAATCAACGAAACCGACATCGAGCTTCATAGTCAAATTCCAATTGGTGCTGGTCTTGGTTCATCGGCTGCACTCTGTGTTGCCATTTCAAAATTTGTTCTGTGGAAATTGGGCAGGAGTGAAGATCAAGTGGTTGCTTTAGCAACTCATCTTGAGCACTTTTATCATGGAAAAAGCAGTGGTATGGATGTGAGTGCAATTGCGGCAAATACTTTGCCTATTTTATATTCAATTGAAAAAGGCTCGACACTAATTACTCCTCTTGGTTCTTTGCCGCGTTTTGAGCTTTATGATTCCGGTAAGCGTGGAGCAACCAAAGAATGCATTCAAAAGGTAAAACACTGGCAGCAGTCGATGCCTCATTTGGTGGAACACTACGACGATCAGATGGGGGAGTCGACGCGCATTGCTCATCAAGCTCTTTTGAGTTTTTCCAAAAACCCTAGAGAATCAGAACAGCAATTGGTGCGTGCGATGACGATGGGTCAG
>CALPVV020000082.1 GCA_943327105.2 Nitrosovibrio sp. Nv4 | reverse complement strand
GCCTTCGCACCGATGGTGGCCCACCACTCAAGATCAAGAGCGACGGAACCGTATTTTAATTTAAAACGAACCTGGAAAATTTATGGCTAAGAAAACAACATCGAAAAAAGCAGCTCCAAAAAAAATCTCACCCAAAAACCTGAAGATCAATGTCATCAATCATCCGGTACTTCAGCACAAACTATCACTTCTTCGCGACAAGAACATTTCATCAATGATCTTTCGTCAGATCGTGGAAGAGATGAGTCAGATGCTTGCCTATGAAGCAACCCGTGACTTGAAAACGACGGCCGCACCTGTGGTGACACCACTTGAAAAAACAACCAGCCCTAAAATCAACGATCAATTGCTGGTTGTTGCAATTCTTCGTGCTGGTCTGGGAATGCTCAATGGCATGGCAAAAATTTTGCCATTCGCAACGATCGGCCACATCGGTATCTATAAAGACCGTTTTGTGAATGCAACTGTTGAATATTATCTGCGCTTGCCGAAAAACGTGAAGGGGCAAACCGTTCTTTTGTTAGACCCGATGCTTGCCACGGGTGACACCGCATGCGCGGCGATTGAACGCCTGAAGGAATACGGCGTGGGCAAAATCAAGCTCATCACCCTGCTTTCAGCTCCTCTGGGCATTCAAAAAATCAACTCACTGTTCCCTGAAGTTGAAATTTTCACGGTGAATGTGGAACGCGAGTTAAATCAAAAAGGGTATATTCTTCCTGGTATCGGTGATGCCGGTGATCGTTTGTACGATACGGTTCACCACGCATGAACGCTCAAAAAGTTCTGATCATCGGTGTTTCTGGTGGAAGTGGCTCTGGCAAAACCACGTTTGCACGTATGCTTCATGAAAGCATCACCACCAAGCTCGGGCCGTCGACTTGTGCGATCTTAAGCCAAGACAACTATTACATCGATCAGTCGGCACGCTTCACCGGAGATGGCAGCGTGAACTTCGATCATCCTTCCGCAATTGATTTTCCATTATTGGCTGAACACCTGAAGCAACTGAAAGACGGCAAGACCGTGAATGTGCCGATTTATGATTTCGTCACTCACACTCGTTCACAAGTGAGCAATCCGTTCTCGGCTCTTCCTGTGGTCATTCTCGATGGTATGCTGATTTTCTCTCAAAACGTCATTGTTCCATTGCTTGATCATGCGATCTTCATCGATGCCCCTGAGCAAGTTCGCTTTGATCGTCGCCTGACCCGCGATGTGCGTGACCGTGGCCGCACCCCCGAGGGTGTGAAGATTCAATTCGAATCTCAGGTAAAACCGATGCACGATCAGTTCATCGAGCCGTCTAAAGCGCGCGCGACCATGGTGGTGTCCAGCCTGCAACGGTTTGATGCTTCGATTGCCAATGTACTAAATGTGATTCTAGCTTAATTTTTACACCGGTCTAAATCAACAGATTTTGAATTCCATAATTATTCACCCGCTTACTTAACAGTAATTCATTTGCGGCTTTTCATCCGAAGCTCTGATGCTGGCTAAGACTCTTCATCGACATGCATCCGCATCGTATTGCTTTGAAAACGTTCCTACGATTACAATTGGGATCACGATTAATCTCGCCAAATGCAACCTTATTCGAAAAAAAATCAATTTGAATCGTTCTTCAGTGCGGCTTTTACCAATGAGCCATTACTGATGAAAGACTGATCTTGAAATAAACAGAAACTATTCTGATTACCTTTGTCATCATAGGCGATGAATACTTTCGTTTTCGGAAAGGTCTTACAAAGCAATGATCCGGGGTTCTTACCACCCTTGAAACTTTCTGGCGTAATATTCTTCAATGATGCCTTTTTTACAAATGCAAGAGCCATACACTCTTTAACTAGAAACTCACCGGAAAAGCATTGTTGACTCACCAACCAACCCGTTTTCTCCATGACCTGAGCAACAAATCGGTTGTTACCGATTGACCAATTCACCAACTCTTGAGCAAAACAAAATTCAGATTGAAAAATCAAAAACAGGAAAAAGAATCCTTTATTGAACTTGGGGAAACTTTTTTTTGAATGGTTGTTTTCGTGCATACTTTTATGCTCCCTCATTGATGACCGAATATCTAGCAACGTCTTTAATGATTTCTTCATCTTCAGACCAAAACGCACCCTTTCTTTTGGAATCAGGCTCGTGTTTTGGATTATGGGAAGAATTTTCTCCCCAAGAATTCTGAATCAAATACCTAGTTTTACCGTTTTTACAACCATAACCGATCAAGGTAACAGCATGTTTGTTCTTGTTACAACTCAAGCCAAAATTCGAATTCTTTTGATTAGGATAAAGCGCGTCCGCACAAATGGCTAGATCAATGGCTCTGCCCGAATCCAAGCTACTTGAAGCATTTTTAAAAAATTCTTTTTTCCTGTTTTCAACAAAATTTTCACTCTTCGAAGCCTTGCTGGATCCTTTTGAATCAAATTGATCCGCTTGGGCTGAAAAGTCATGTTCTTTGCACTTCATCATTGGATCTGGTTTGATCCGATCAGAGTCCAGACAACTCGACCCAATTACCTTGTCAAAAAAATCGAAATTAAGTTTCTTATTACTCAAGTCCTTGATGTAGGTTCGGGGATCAAGATCAAGAAGAATTAGATTACCGATCTCTTCCAGTACTTTGATTGCACTGTTTTTAACTAGATTGTTTTTGCAATGATCTTTATTTTTTTCTAGAAACAGGCTTTTTTCTTTTTCAAAATTAAAAGCATTGTTTGTTCTTCTGCAGGACTGAGGATCTTTCTTCTCATTATCAGAATCGAGGTTACGATAAGTTTTGTCAACCAGCGATAAAGTGTCCTGATCAGTTTGGTTTTTCAATACATGTTTTTTAACGAAATCTTTGGCAACCTGGATTGCATTTGCCCCGCCTTGAATGTTATTTCTATATTCAACATTCAGTTTTTCTTCGAGATCCGGTGCAAATTCAAATTTTGTTGCTCCAAGAATACCCGCTTTTTCATCAGGAACCTGCTTGCCAATTTGATCCATATCCTTTTTGATTTTTTCAATATCATTTTCAATATCGTTGATTTTTTTCAAAGAACCATTCTGGATCGATAATTCACTTTCGAGAGATTCTTTTTGTTCAATAAGTTCGCTTTTCTTCAAAGTCGGCCCACTCAATAACTTGCGGTATTTTCTTTCAATTTTTTCTTTTTGATTTTCTTGAACACCAGGAAGCACTTTTCCTACCAGCTTTTTTCCCAGTTTTTGATCAAACTGACTCAATTCCTCTTTTCTATCATTTTCAATTTTTTCAATTTTATCGTTTAAAGATTGAATTTCTGCATTGGTCTTTTGAAGGTCCTGATCAAGCGAATTCACATCTTCTGACAAAATCCCCTTTTTTTTAATTTTCTTTCTCTCTGAATGCTGGACTTCATCGATTTTTCTCTTCTTATGCTCATAAATGTCTTCCAGCATTTTTTTCATCTCTTGGGGGAACTCTTCACATATTCTTAAGAATGATTTTCTCTCATTTTCAATGAATTGATCCACACTCTTCATGATTGCATCAAAATCTTCCGGTTTAGAATTCGTCTTAAGATCAAAAATTTCGTTCAGAAGCAACAAGGACTGCATTTGCTCACTGGGATTTTGATTGGGACTTTCGGCTGTAATCTTATTCTTGGGACAAAATCCTTTTTGCATCATTTTGTCAAAGTGAGTACACACACCCCAACCGCCATCCAAAACCGATTTTTTATCATCTCCTTCTTTTAGGTGATGATTTTTCTTGCTGGTTTCCTTCAAAGCGCCATTTGCATTATCATTGTGTGCGTTGCGTTTGAATTGAACGGCGTAATCTAAAAACGAAAGATCGGGATTACCAGGCAAAACGGATTTCATGACGGTTGTTGCAGAAACCGCGTAGCAAACACCGACTCCGTCTTGATCAATGGTTTTGAAATTCTCTAACCCGTTACCTGGAGAATCCAATCTTACTTCGTAATCTGCTTTAGCAAGACATGGGTTTTCAGCCCAAACCGAAGAGACTGGAATCAACGCGATTAAGAGCAAACAAATCTTCTGGAAGATCTTTTTTTTCCTCATATCTCTAGATACTTAACGGTAGATACAGTCGATCACTTTAGAATAGACCACGGAACGAGACCCTGAACGCCATTAGCTTCGCCATTTAAAGGTATTAAGTGAATGTAAGTACGACTGTTTTTTGGAAATGGTTGGCTCGACAGAACTCGAATCTGCGACCTCTTCCATGTCAAGGAAGCGCTCTAACCAACTGAGCTACGAGCCAATAAATTGAACTAACTTGAGTCAGTTCTATACTAGACCAACCATAAACGTCCAGCATCATTATTCATTTCCCTAAAATAAAAAAGTTTATTTATTAAATTAAACTCGTTGCAAAAAAACCTCCAGCTGGCTATAAGCATGGCATTCGCAGTAGCGCTATCGCATCGCGAAAAGGGGATAAAATGAAAAAAACGGAACTCTTGGCCTTAGGTCTATTGCTGTCTCAACTAACTACCCTTTCAGCTCGCGCCAACACCAGCATTCAAGAAAATGACCCTTTTTATCAAGTAGGTAATGTTCGGGTTGAAGTGAAAGCAGTAGAAGAAACCCCTTTGATCGCAAATGAACAATTTGTTCCACCGCCGGTGGGTGGTCCAGTAATCCCACCTCCGACTTTTCCATTTCCTCAAATGCAACCTCCAGGAGCAACAGGCCCTTTGGCAATCATTGATCTGTTATTCAAGGCCTGGAACATCGTTAAAGACGGCGCCCCTGTTGTGAACATCGGTTCAAAAAATGCAAGCGCGTTGCCGTATGTTTCCAGCGGTCGTTGGGAAGTGCTCTCGGGCTGGAAATCTGAACGCTCAATCACTTATCGCATCGTTGTTGGCAACGTCTATGGCATCGACACCGTTGATTTCGAATACAAAGTGAATCTGATCTACGGCGGAAATGTCGGCGGTAAAGGAAAATACATCGCATCTGCACGCGTAATTCCATCCAAGGTTGATGTACTTTGGGGCTATAATCTCGATGTTACCGTTGAAGTACCGAACGTTTATAACGTCGCTACACCCGAAAATCCGGTTGCGGCGATCACATTAGATGTGAACTACAAGGTTTCAACCATTCTCAGAAGCACTTCTTACACCAACAGTTACGAGCTTCGCGGTGATGGAACCATGAAGTCGAACGGCAAAACCGTGGTTGCTGCGAACGCCTGCTTCAAATAATCAGTGGCGTTTTGGGTTTAAGACAAAATCACGACAGGAACGGATCTTCTGATTATCGAACGCTGATTTCTTGGATAAGTACTCAAGTCCGCGGTTGACGTTCAATTCCCTACTCAGTGTTTTTAAAAGCGCTCCCCTTTTCTCCAGTAGCTGAAAACGGTTTTTTTCAATCTCTCGATACTGGCCTGATTCTGCAAGTGCCAATACTCGATCAATCGAGGGATGGTTTTTAAATTCTGAAAACCTCTTTTCAGACTCCTCTTTCAGCTTCTGGTAGCAAAGATTATAGGCATCTTCCCACTCTGCTTGATCATCTTCGCGGAAAAGACCGCTAACGAGATCATGAATGATAGACTTGTCAAAATCGAGGTAAAACGGCTTTTTGGGTGCCTTGCCTGAAAACAACATGTCTCGTTCCGGATGTTTTACGGTTGAAACCATCTTCAGTTTACAAATCGCTTTGGTGCCTGAAAATTTGCAAATGTTCTTCACTTTCGAGCGATCGAGCTTTGAAGCAAGCGGGCCAAAGTCTACTTCAACAGGCTTTGAATCAAAAGCATCTCGAACAAAATGGTTCGCTTCATCTGTCACGGTTTTTTCGAGACTATTCAGTTTAGCCTGTGAAGCTTTGAGCTCTTGATCCATTTTTTTCAGCTGGGCAATCTGATCATTGATCGTTTTCCGTCTCGTCAATTTTGAATCATAGCCATTTTCCCTGGCAACTTGATTACGAATGCCATCAAAGACCGAGACCCTGATTGAACGAAGCGAACGACCAAGCGGATACGAATCATCCGTTCTACACTCATTGACCGATTCATCGCCCGCGTTCCGAAAATGGTCCAGCATGCCACTTTCAGACATAATCACCAAACTCGACTTCTCCCCTTTTTTGGCAATGCGATCCAGTCCTGTCATTTGGGGAAACACTCCGGGCACATCATAATTGAAGCTTGCCTCCACAAAGACATCTTCAAGAGTGACCGAAGTATCGGTTTTATGATCGAGCAGTTTTCGGGACATCGTACTGATGCCGAGTCGCTGATCAGGATCATCAGGATCACTTTCGAAACTTTCAAAATCAGCCACCTGAGTACTGACCACACAACCATACTTTGAAAAAAGATCGACGGTCTGACCTCCATAACAGGAATTGTCCAATAAGCCGATCTTCACTCCGCGGTTTTTCATTTTCCCGAATAATCGATGAATTTCCGGATCATTCAGATCAAGGCGAGTGCCATCACCAAGACAGATCACATGCCCTTGTTTCTGATAAGAACCATGTGTGACGATATTCAGTAAGAACTGATCACCATCTTTCAAAATCTCAGCCTGCTCGGATAAGGATTGAATGAAATTTTCTTTCGTTAAGGAACGATTGGATTTCAGTGAAATGTCACCCGTATTGTCAATCACAGCTTCGGAATCAAGAGATAAGCCGCCTCTGTATTTGGGTTTCATTTTGCCACCGTAAACCGAGCCAACCTCCCAACCGAGCGTTCTCATCTTTTCTAGATATAGATTTGATTCACGAGCCATCTCTTTACCTAACTGCTCATGACAACCGCCACCGACCAACAAGGTTGAATCCTTGGCATTCGCAACGGAAAACCCATCCGACAAAACCATGAACAACAAGATGGCCATCCTGAAAATGAAATGTTCACTCATGCACGATACCGTTTTTCTGATAGCGTTTCACACGGATCGGAATCGCCTGCTGCTGAAGCATTCCACCAGTGGCTTTCAATCGTTCAAACTCAGGACCAAGCTTGTAAGGATCTGAGCCTGTTGCAATATATCGTTCATACTCTTTACGAATCCAATCAGGATATTTTTTCTGTAACGGAACCAGATAATTGCCCTCTTTGCACAACAGTACCGGTATCTCAGAATCGAGTGTGAATTCAATCCAATCGGTTTTTTCATCGGCATCCATCCACAATTCGTTCACATGCGTTTCCGGGGAAGTGAACATGACACCGGTCAATTCCTGATACTCTTTTCTTTCATGTGGAAACGGATCAATGAATGGTCTTGGGCCCGCCTTCAACGATTTGGATTCAAGAATCGCATCAAGCGCCTGATTGGTATAATGGCGGTAAACGGTTTTTCCACCATGATCGATTTTCTTGAGCGTTCGAGGCACACCTAAAACATGAATCACGTCTTGTTGTTCCATACCTGAAGAAATCACCCTCTCGACATTAAGCGATGGATCTTTTCTCAACAACCGTTCAGCCATGTCTTTGGAATACTTCAAGGTCGAAGCATCAATTGAAGAACCGCCTTTTGCCATGGTCAGCAGTTTCATCAATTTCTGATTGCAGTCAGGGGATGCAGCGGCATGAGCATTTGAATGAATGCCAGGAACAGCGGCCAATAAAACGCAGAAAGAGAAGATCAAGAAAGTCTTCACCTCTATTATTTTATCACCTCCTGATCAAAGCAAAAATCAATGAAAAACCTTCCACGCAAGGCAACAAAAAACCTCATCATTTCAGTCAATTCTACAAACTACTGAAACCCTGAGGTTTTTCAATTCAACTAAATTAGTTTAAAAAAAAATTATCTTACGCACCCCCATTAAGGCAGAAAAGCGTTATACTAATCTAGTGTTGCAACCAAGCAATAGGAGGACATAGATGAATATCAAGGTCACTTACAAACATCTCGAATCAACCCCGTCTCTCGACGAAATCACCTACGCAAAATCAGAAAAGCTGAAGAAATATTTCGAAGGCAAACTGAATTTAAGCTGGAGTTTTACCGTAGAGAAAAAAGCACATGTAGCCCATTGCCATCTGACCGGCAACCACATGGACTTTTTTGCGGAAGCGACCACTGACTCGATTTACAGTGCGATTGATGAAGTTGTGCACGCTCTGGAAAAGCAAGTCAGAAAGAATAAAGAGCAACTGAAAAACCACCATTACAAGAAGGTGACTCATGCGGCATGAATAACCGCTGACTGAAAATTTGATTTAGAATGAAAAAGGCGTGTGGCACAAAGAGGTCATACGCCTTTTTTAGTTTTAATCACACGAAGGGTTTCGATTGTTTCAATACAAGCCAACGCCGCTTCACGGCCTTTATTATGAGGCTCGTGTTCACCCTTCACAGCCGATCTCACCTCGGCCTGTTCATCAGTGTAAGTGGTGATGATTCCAAAGGCGATTGGCACTCCGGTTTCAAGCATGGCCTCTTGAATGCCCATGGTGGCGCCAAGGCTGATGAATTCAAAATGGGCGGTATCTCCCTTAATGACACATCCAAGGCAAATCACGCCGTCATAACGGCCTGTCTTAACCAAAGTCTTGGCAATCAACGGAATTTCAAAAGCGCCCGGAGCATCGAAAAAATCAACATCTTCAGAAGGAATCCCCTTCTCCGCAAAAACCCGCTTCGCACCCTCACGAAGACCACCGGTAACTTCAGTGTTAAAACGACTCACGACCACGGCAAGTTTCATCATACGTCTGTTCCGATCCAATGCTTGAATTTGTTGCGTTTGGTTTGAAGGTATTGTGCATTTTCAGGATTTGAAGCCACTTCAATGGCAACCCGCTCGATAACGCTGATTCCAAAAGTTTCCAGTTGTTTTACTTTTTCAGGATTGTTCGTCAGCAATCGAATCTGATTCAATTGCATCATCTTTAAAATGGCTGCCGCTTCATGATAGTGGCGTTCATCGCCATGAAAACCAAGCGCAAGATTGGCATCCAAGGTATCTTTGCCCTGATCTTGAATGGCGTACGCCTCAATCTTGTTCCAAAAACCGATGCCGCGCCCCTCATGATTCTTCAGGTAAATGACCGCGCCACCTTCAGGATTTTTTGAAATCAGATCAATCGATGTTCTTAACTGCTCACCGCAATCACAACGAAGTGAACCCAATGCATCACCAGTGAGGCATTCGGAATGGACACGAACCAAGGGTTTAGAACCAAATTTTTCAGTATAAATAACGGAGTGCTCAACGCCACTGAATGGATTTTTAAAACTACGGATCAAAAATGGATGATTGCCTTCTAAGGCGTAGCGACTGGGAAAGCGCGCCGAAGCGCTGCCCTCCATAAAGGTTTTATTCTCGATTTGAAATACAATCAACTCTTCGATCGTAATGATCGGAATGTGGTAAGTTTTTGAAAATTTTTCGAGATCGGAATTACGAGCCATCGTGCCGTCTTCGTTCATGATCTCACAAATCACCGCTGCCGGTTGTAAACCTGCAATCTTGCAAAGCTCGATGGAGCCTTCGGTATGACCTGCGCGCTCAAGAACTCCGCCTGGAGCCGCACGCAACGGAAACACATGTCCTGGAGCAATAATATCCGTACGGGTTGAATTCGGGTTGGCAGCAACCTTGATGGTGTGCGCTCGATCTTGTGCTGAAATTCCGGTAGAAATCCCTTCAGCGGCTTCGATCGAAACAGTGAATGCAGTTTTGCGTTCGGTTTGATTATCTTGAACCATTGGAGGCAAACCGAGGCGATCCACTTGATCAGCTTCAAGCGCAAGACAAACCAGACCGCATGCTTTACGGATTAAAAAATTAACTTTATCGGCAGTTGCAAATTCAGCCGCAAGAACAAGATCACCTTCATTCTCACGATCTTCACTATCGATGAGAATTACCATCTCTCCCTTTTGGAGAGCCTCGATCGCTGCTTTAAGTCTAGGTGCGAGCACTGAAATTTTCGGCATACTTAGCTATTATATCTACCTCAATGTTGACTAAGTCGCCAGACTTTATATCAGGCAACGCTGTATGAGCCCAGGTATGGGGAATGATTTGAAAGTGGAGCTCGGTTCCATGAATTTCATGGATGGTAAGCGAAATACCATCGATCGAAATGGAGCCTTTTTTTACGCAATATTTCCGCAAAGAAGAGTCAGCCAAGTCAACCGCAAGATCATAGTAGGCTTGATCGTCACCCTTGCCCGCATCTACCTTTTGCACCAGTTTCACTTTTGCCACACCATCGACATGTCCTTGCACCCAATGTCCTGACAATCGATCACCCATGCGGAGCGAGCGCTCAAGATTCACCAATGAGCCAACCTTAAGGCGTCCGAGGGCCGTGCGCTTCACCGTTTCTGGAGCAAGGTCAAAGGTCATCCAGTCGTCTGTCTGGGCTGTAACGGTCAGGCAAACGCCATTGTGAGCAATGCTTTCGCCTAATTCTACAGGGTCATCCGCACCAAAGGGTTTACTCATTTTCAAAGTAAAAGATTGATCAG
>CALPVV020000081.1 GCA_943327105.2 Nitrosovibrio sp. Nv4 | reverse complement strand
TTGTTCGAAGTGCGCCCTGTGTTCAGCGCGCCTGTTGATCAACCGATTGAAGCAAAGAGTGAGACCGAAACCGGAGTGAAAGAAACCTGGAGAATGAGTTTCCTGATCTCAGGACCTCGTTACTCTCAAGCGGTTCAAGCTGAACAGGGTACGGTTGATTTCTATGATTTGAAGGCGATTGTTGAAAATCTATTTGATGGCTTGGCGACCAAAGGCATTCGCATGCGTGCAGCAGATGCGCAGTTGCTGGATTCAACTTCGCTCGGCAAGTGTTCTTCGCTGTTTCATTCGGGCCAAACCGTGCAAGTAGCGGTGGGTAAGGAGTCGATCGGGTTTTTTGGACGCATTCACCCTAAACTGGAATCTGAATTGAAGCTTCGTACTCCGGTTTACTGGGCAGAATTTGAAATTGAACCCGTCATTTCTTTGACACCAATGAAAGAACGCGCATTTAAAGCATGGCCAACCTTCCCAACCATGGAGCGAGACTTCGCACTTTTGGTCGATGAGACGGTTCCGGCAGAAAATTTGATACAATCTGCATTAAAACATGGGAAGCCGATTGCAAAAGTCGTAAAGATTTTTGATACTTATAAGGGAGCTCACATCCCTGAAGGAAAAATCAGCATCGGCATTCGCGTGATTTTTTCAGATGATGCAAAGAGTTTGGAAGAAAAACAGGTTGATCAATGCTCTGAAATTATTGTCAAAAAATGGCAAGAAGAATTCAAAGCAGGACTGAGAGGATAAACGTGGCCTTAACTAAAGCAGATCTGGTTGATTCTATTCATGAAAAGATTGGTTTTTCCAAAAAGGAAGCCGCCGATATGGTGGAACTCATTTTTGATACAATGAAAACTGAGCTGACTGGGAATAGCGGTAAAATCAAGATCTCCGGTTTTGGTAATTTCGTTGTTCGTGAAAAACGTTCGCGCACCGGTCGTAATCCACAGACAGGTGAGTCGATTGAAATTTCCGCAAGACGAGTACTGACCTTCAAGCCGTCTCAAGTGCTTCGTGCAGATGTGAATGACACTCTGAAGGGTAAAGATATTACTCCAGAGATGATCCGTCGTCGTGCAAGCAAAGACGATGATGATCAAGAGGATTAAGAATGAACCCAGTTCTGATTCCCGATAGGATTTATTTCCGCATCGGAGACGTGGCTGAAATCGTCGGTGTAAAACCGTATGTAATTCGCTTCTGGGAAGGGGAGTTTCCTTTTCTTGCTGCGGACAAGGCCAAATCAGGGCAGCGGGTTTATCGACGCACCCACATTGAATCACTGATCTTGGTGAAACAGCTTCTTCATGTGGAACGATATTCGATCGAAGGCGCAAAGAAAAAACTTACTGAACTTCGTCGTGAAGGTAAGTTGAAAGAAGCGATGTCAAAGTTTGTTACTTCTGAAACGGAAGTGATTCAAATCGGCTCCAAAGTCGCTAAAGAAGACATTCAGGCATTGAGTCTTCAACAGAAATTCGATGAATTACAAAAACTTATTCGTGCACCTGAGGTGCACGGTATTGTAGTGCCTGGTTTAAAACGATTCTAGCCAGGTTTGTTCCGCCGCATACTTCTTCAAGTTGCATTAATAATCCCGGACTGGTGATATTGTAATCGCAAATTTTGTTGCCGATTAAATCAACTGCTGCCATCAACACGCCCTGTTTTTTTAAGGTAGATCCGATCGCCTTGGCGATGTGTTCTTCTTCTGGTGTCAGGGTGTGCGCTGAAACCCGTGAACCTTCATCGATGAGTACTCGAAAATCGCCTTTTTTAGGGTATTTTCTCATTGAGCCAACAAGAACTTCACCGGCAAACCAAAGACGGGTTTCGCCATTTTGAATTTCAGATAAATACTCTTCAAACAAAATTGGCTGTGTGAAGCCATGGGTCAGATTGACCGCCAGTGATTTCCATTCTTCGAATGATTTTGGGGTGGGGTGTTTATTTACGCCGATGCTTTGGGCAAGGTGCAGGGGCTTGCTGACGATCTCGGCATCATTTTTGAAAAGATTGATCACAGTATTGAGTTCGGACTCATGTTGGAGCACAAAAAGTTTCGGGGCAAATTGCATCAGTTCATCAGGAGGAATTTTTTCACTTAGATGTTTTAGCAAAGATGGAGGATTTAAAATTTGTTGTTCACTTGCGCCCGAGTCAAGAAGTTGGTCGATCAGTTTGCAGTAATGTTCATCGACAGGTGGATCAATGCGATCGTGAATTTGTTGAAATCTTGACAGAGGGTAGGGTCTTCGCTCAAGAGTTTCCAGATCTGTCAGATCTGATTTTTTTTTAACTTCGACCGCCATCACTTCGCCATGTGAAGTACCTGAAAAAAGAAAATCCGACGCAGTCCAAAAAGTTGGAATGCCCATGTTAATTGCTTCAAGCATGAGTCTCAGCGTGGTATCCTTGGTATGGTACAAAGTTGACCAAGGATCGGTTACCCAAAGGAAAGACGGAGTTTGCATCCATGCCAGTTTACTCAGGAAAATCTCTTTTGCACATCTCGATTTTGTGCTCTTTTCTTCCCTCGTTTCTTTCGTGCAGTTCTACTCGTCATGTAGACCTTGAAAAAGACCTGCACTCAAGGAAGCTTGACTTCACCCTTGTTTCAACAGGCCCTGGTCCAAGATTATCGGAAGCAATCGAACGCAACCCCTCGAAAAAAGAATTGAATGCATCCCGTAAAAAGCTTTTGAAGTTGATCTCTCAAAAAAGCACGCTTCAAAGTTACAAGTCCTGTGAAAAAGAATTCGGTGAAGCGCCTGAATGCGTTTTTGTGAAACCGGAATGGAATTACCAGTTTTTTGTAGATGAAATGGCTGATGACGAGAGCGATGATTCGGTTGAATCTGCCGATGATACTGATCGTGAAGAGTTGATCTTGAAAATCATTGCAGAAAAGAAAGATCAGAAAAAAACCAAGCGTAAAAAACATCGCAATGTTCAAGATGTGGTCAAGAACCTGAAAAAAGGAATCATTACGCCCGCCAGTCGCCAATCGGCAGGTGATTATTATCATGCTTTTAAGATGTTCAAGGGTTGGACTCCTGAGCTTCAGGCGATAGCCGAAAAGTTAAAGAGTGATGAAAGCTGTGCCGTACCTGAACTTTATAATTATCTCGGTTTGAAGGCTGAAGAATTCATGCCTGATGAGGCGATGGTTGATCATGCCATTGCTTTGTATCGCAAGGGCGGTGAGTGTTTCTTCAAAAATTCAAAAGCTCTTCCAGATCGTTATCTCTTGAATTCACAGTTTCGCTTGGGTTTGTTTTTAGTAATGAAAGATCAGTGTGGTGAGGCCAAACAGGTGTTCAGCCGTCTCGCTAAAATCGGGTCTGCCGAATATTCAACCCGCGCTCTTTATTGGAACGCCTATTGCTCCAAAGTCGGTGCTAAGTCTGAGGAATTCTTGGCCGCGTTTGATCAGTTGTTCAAGGCCAATCCGCTTGGCTTTCATACGCTTTCCTTTACCAGTGGGAACTCTCTTTTAGTTGGCAATCTGGAATTGCCGATTGATCCGATTGTCAGAACCCGTACTGGCCGTGATTCCAACATCAATGCCTGGATCGAAGCCATTGAAGACCTCGAATCAAGCGGTAATCAAAAAGGGGTCATGAAGCTTCTTTCTCCGGTTCGCGTGAGTTCCGAGTATCTCGATAAAATTGAACCGGGAGTCTCACTTTACCTGGCAACATTCGCGTATCGTGCAAAAGATTCGGTTTCCCTGTTCCGGTTACTTGATAGTGTGTTCCGTACACAGAATGAATATGTGGTGAATGCTACATTGAAACTGTTTTACCCATTGAAATACCTCGATACGATTTCTGAAAAAGTGACTCGAGTGAACCCGTTTTTGATCACCGCACTCATCCGTCAGGAAAGCGCCTTTCAAGAAAAAGTGAAGTCGAAGGTTGGAGCGATGGGCTTGATGCAACTCATGCCAAGAACGGCCCGTCTCATGGACCGTTCGGTGAATAAGAAAAAACTACTGAATCCAGAAACGAATATCCGCATCGGGATTCGATATTTCGAAATGCTCGTTGATCGTTTTAATGGTGATGTTGAACTTGCGCTTGCCGCTTATAATGCCGGCCCTGAAGCGGTTGATCGATGGAAAAAACGTTACCCGATGACGAATCGACTCTTGTTCCTTGATTTGATTCCTTACTCTGAAACTAGAAACTATGTCTCGTTGATCGGTAGAAACTATTATTGGTATTCAAAAATATACGCCAATGATGCAAAGGCTATTTCGGTGAATGCCGTGACCAATGCTGCGGCTGATTTCCGCTCACTTCAAAACAATGAGAAATAATACAACCCTTCTTCATCGCTTGCATCTTTGGTTTTCGGATCAGCCCGATGCCCCTGCGCAATATTATAAAGATGCCGATCAGAAGTGGAAGTCGATATCGGTTCGTGCTTATTGGCTGCAGGTGATCAGAATCGCCATCTATCTTCAAAGAAGAAAGAATGAGGGGCTAGATTCTGAACGAGTCGTTATCTTTGCGCCGAATTCACCTGAGTGGGTTCATTGGGAACTCGGAACCTGGCTTGCCGGAATGATTTCAGTGGGAATTCATTCCAGTACCCTCAAAGACGAATATTCAAAAATGATTGCGATTGCAAAGCCGATGCTGATCGTAACCGATACGCATGAACATTCGAATTTTACTGAAAACACCGTAGAAGAACATACTTTTTCAGAACTATCCAAAAGCATTTTGGAAATGGTTCCGGAAGATGAAAAATCGTTGATTCTCACCGGTGAAATCCTGTTGTCGAAAATCACGTTGGAAAAGCCCTGTTTGTCTATTTTCACTTCAGGTACCACGGGAACACCAAAAGGGGTTTTGCTGGGGTTAAAACAGATGACGTTTGTTGCCGATTCGCTTGCAAGAGAGTGGAATCTTCCATTCGTGAATGGAGTTCTTTACTCTTTTTTACCATTGGTTCACGTAGCAGAAAAAATTCACTCTGTTGCGGTGGCGTTGACCATGCGTTATCCGGTTTGGTTCAATTCAAGTTATGATCGCTTTCTTCCTGAATTGCAGGAAGTGCGTCCGACCATGCTTCTTGCCGTTCCTCGGGTATGGCAACGCATGAAAGAACAAGTTGAAGTTCATAAGCCGAAGCTCATGAATCTTTTCACCGAGGTGAAGTGGGTTGGTGGTTTTATCGATCAGGTTTATATGAATCAGGTGCGTGAAGCACTTGGCCTTGATCGGGTAAAACTGGCGGTATCGGGCGCAGCGAAATTACCGACTTCGGTTTTTCAATGGTTCCAGAAGTTGGGTGTTGAGATTCAAGAAATTTACGGAATGTCTGAAACTGCCGGATTGATCACTCTTTCGCATTCGCCAAGAACGGAAGCTCTTTCAAAAACAGTGGGTGTTGTTCCAGATGGAACGGAAGTCAAGCTTAGCCAAGAAGGTGAAGTGTGGGTGAAGGGCCCCCATATTTTTAATGCTTATGATGGTGACCCTGAAGAAACCTCGGCAGTGTTGATGCCGGATGGCTGGATGAAAACTGGTGATCTGGGAGAATGGCTTGCTGACGAAAAGGGACAGCAACAATTGCACTTGATTGGCCGTATCCGTGAAATCATCAAGCTTCCAAATGGACGAATGATTGCACCGGTACCGATTGAAAACGAACTCAAGAAGTTATCGGAAGTTTCTAATGTATGTTTGCTTGGTGATGAATTGCCCGGTTTGATTGCATTGATCACGTTGAAAGAAAACATTTTGCTTGATTATAAATTCACTCCCGGAATGGTTGAGGGCGTTTTGATTGAAGATGAAGCATTGAAGAAAAAAATTCTAAATGCAGCCACAGAGTTGCACCGTGAACAAAAAATCTCTGAAAAAATTCATCGTATTTTCATTTTATCGCGCGATTTCGAGCTTTCTTATGGCGAAATCACGCCGACTCAAAAATTGAACCGGAACGGGATTCGGAAAAACTTTGAAGCTTTTTTGGAGTTGAATCTCAATGATTGAGGCATGAAAATGAGTATTGGACTGGTACTGACGGGCGGTGGTGCCCGTGCCGCATATCAAGTAGGAGTCATCAAGGCGTTGGCTGAAATTACCGGCGCTGACCAAACTCCGTTTTCAATTATGACCGGTGTTTCAGCGGGCGCAATCAATGCAGCCTACATGATGTCCCGGGCAGATCATTTTTCAATTGCGGCGCAAGGTCTTTGGGACCTCTGGGCTGGTTTGGATTCAGATCGTATTTATCGTTCAGATGCCGCCTCCATTGCTTCTTTAGGAGCTAAGTGGCTGGGAACTCTCGGAATGGGTGGGTTAATCGGCAGAGAAAGAGCGAATCATTTGCTGGATACGCAACCGCTTCGACAATTACTCAAACAAGAACTTCATCTTGATCGACTTCCCCGTTTTTATAAGAACGGTATCTTGAAGGGTGCGAGTGTATCGGTGACCAATTATCTCACGGGTACAGCGATCAGTTTTTTTGATGGTGATGAGAATACCCAGACCTGGATTCGATCGACAAGGATTGGTGTAAGGGCACCCTTGACACTTGACCATGTGATGGCTTCAAGTGCGATTCCTGTTTTTTTTCCGCCAGTGAATCTTGATGGTGCGCTTTATGGTGATGGGTGCATTCGGTTGACCTCACCGTTAAGCCCGGCTGTTCATTTGGGTGCTGAAAAAATCATTGCCGTTGGCATTCGTTACATGCGGTCGAATGATCAGATCATGGAACTGAATCAATCGTTAAAGCGTTCAGACCTTTCGATTGCAGAAATCGGTGGAGTTCTGTTGAATGCGGTTTTTTTGGACTCACTTGAAAATGATGTCGAGAGGCTGGAACGCATCAACCAGACGCTTTCTGTTCTTTCAGTTGAGCAGAGAAAAAGCCTTGCACAGCCATTGAGGCAGGTACCGCTCTTGGTACTTCGGCCGAGTCAGGACTTGGGGCAGCTTGCTCGAGGAACCCTGCATGAATTCCCTAAAATGATTCGATTCTTGCTTCAAGGTCTTGGTGCCAAAGAAGACAAAGGCTGGGACTTGCTTTCATACCTTGCATTTGAAAAGGCATATACCACCCAGCTCATCGAGTTGGGTTATTACGATACGATCCGGAAAAAAGATCAGATCGTTGAATTCATGAGTTCTTGATCAACAAGATTACGAACGTTTTGGTGGAGCAGAGGTCAGAAACTGCAAGTTCTTGTAGTTATCCACAGCCCAACGAAGTGCCCAATCACTCTTGAAAAGCAAAACAGGCAAATCATCTCGATCAAGCAAGCATCGCGAGTCTTCTCGACGCTCGAAAAATTCAGGATCAAGATTATCGCCAGTCACCCAGCGTGCATGTGCATAGGGTAGCTTTTCAATTCTCACATCTACTGTGTATTCGGTCTTCAATCGGTGCTGAAGGACTTCGAACTGAAGGGCACCGACCGCACCCAGAATCGGATCTTTGTCACCAAAGCCACGTTGACGATAGATTTGAACTACGCCTTCTTCCGAGAGCTGTTCAAGCCCCTTTTGAAGTTGCTTACGTTTCATCGGGTCGAGAATCACGACGCTTGCAAAATGTTCTGGAGAGAACGAAGGAACGCCTGAGTATTCGAGGCCCTTGATTTCAGAAAGAGTATCACCGATACGAAGAGTTCCTGAGGTATCGACAAGACCGATCACGTCTCCTGGCCATGCTTCTTCAACAACCACGCGCTCTTGTCCAAAGAAACTCACCGGCATGGCAAGTTTGATGTCTTTACCAAGGCGAGTGTGTTTCACGATCATGTTGCGTTCAAACTTGCCTGAACAAATTCGAATAAATGCCACGCGATCGCGGTGAGACGGGTCCATGTTTGCCTGAATCTTGAAAACGAATGCACTGAATTTTGGAGTGGTGGGCGCAATTTCCGCATTTTCGGTCTTATGGGAATCTTTGCGTGGCGCCGGTGTCGGTGCCAACTCAATAAAACGGTTCAAAAACCGTTCGATACCGAAGTTATTCGCGGCAGAACCAAAAAACACGGGAGTCAGTTGTCCCATGAGAATACGATCCCAGTCGAATTCGTCGCCAGCCATTTCAAGCAACTCAAGTTCGCTTTTGAATTGGTTGTACAGTTCTTCGGCTTCGTAGGTGTCATTGCGAGGACCACCGAGTGATTGCAAAAACTCAGGGTCATCAACTCCGGTCATCTTTGCATCAAGGCGTTTGCCCTTGGCCGCAGTTTGATCGGCGTGGAAAAACAAAATTTCTTTTGATTGGCGATCATAGACACCGCGAAAACGGTCGCCTGAACCAATGGGCCAAGTCATCGGACAAGAACGAATGCCGAGAACTTGCTCAAGGTCATCGAGAAGGTCGAGTGGTTCGCGGGCGGGGCGATCCATCTTGTTGATAAAGGTGAAAATTGGAATTCCACGCATGCGACAAACTTCGAAAAGCTTGCGTGTTTGTGGTTCAACACCCTTGGCAGCATCGATCAACATGACTGCCGCATCTGCCGCCATGAGTGTGCGATAAGTGTCTTCCGAGAAGTCTTTGTGGCCTGGGGTATCCAACAAATTAATGACGGTATCATTGTATTCGAATTGTAGAACCGAGGTACTGATCGAGATCCCGCGTTGCTTTTCAATTTCCATCCAGTCAGAAGTAGTGTTGCGTTGGGTGCCTTTGGCTTTCACGGCACCAGCAAGGTGGATGGCTCCACCGTAAAGGAGGAGTTTCTCGGTGAGCGTCGTTTTACCCGCGTCGGGGTGCGAAATGATCGCAAACGTGCGTCTCCGTTTTACTTGTTTTTCTAATAAGTTAGCAATTTGGGTGTCCATTTAAAGTAGCTTATGGGTATCAAATTAAAGGGAAAATAAAAAGTCCTCAATATTTGACCAAAATTGTCCGATATGATTTATGTATGAAGGACTCAGAGCAGCCAACAATTGCATTAGTCGTAAGTAGTACCGACAAAGAAACCCCCGTTCTTTTTGAAGCACTCACTAGTGCCGATGAGATTCTGGAACTGGAATTGGCGCTCATGAGCGCTGACCCCAATCCGCTAAAAAGGGTTCATGATTTTCGTCAGAAGCAACTGATGGAAGATGAAGAGTTCGCTGACTTCGTTGAAGGTCTACTCTCTCAGCCATTTGTGAAACCTGATGTTCAAGATCATGCGGTTCAGTGGTTTAAATCACGAGCAAAAATCGAGGCTTATCAAAAAGCTGAAGATGGAGCCTCAAAGGTGATCGCCATGTACGCTTTTGAAATTTATCAAAGTGATCCAGGTCGGACCGACTTTTTTCTTGCCGGTCCGAAGGCAAAAGTTCGAATTCGAGTCATCGAATTAAAGGACCCACCACAAGAACAAGCGGCCTAGTCGAATAAAATCGACTTCCAGATTTCAAATCGTCAAAAAAAAATTATTTTGTCATTTTCTTATCCTTTTTGGTTGAGTTAGAGTATACCCATCAGCATTAACACTCTCACTCAAAGGGGTAATGAATGAACGCTGCGATCCGTTTACTGGCTCTGATTCTAAGTTTAACCGCTTGTGGCTCTGCCGCCTTCGCAGAGATACCGATTCTTCCCAATAACCTGACTTGTCTCGATACCAATCACGAAGCAATGCCTTACCAGAACAACGAAGTGTTGAGCTGGAAAAGAAGCACTCCAGACCAAACGTTGAAACGCGCTTTGATCAACGGTGTAGTGACCGGACTTTATCCAAGCAAAACAGGTCATACCCACTTTTCAATGAGTATCGATGGCGATAAAATTGGCGATATCGAAGTAATCTATAATGATAACTTCGGTTCATTGCCAGCAATTCAAATGGGGATGCCAGTGGTTGCTTGCGGTGATTACATCACAGTAGGCCCTAAAGCTCGTCTTCCATCACCAATGGGTGCAATCATTCACTGGGTTCACCATAACCCAGGCGATCGTGACGGTGGAAAACACAAACACGGATTTTTGATCATTAACGGTCGTCCTTACGGAATGCCAAGCCGTCTCTAGAAACTATTCTCATGTCGCTCAATTTAATCAGCAACCCGGATGAGCTTCATGAATTATGTCGAAGACTTTCCACTGTAAAAGAACTCGCGTTTGATACTGAATTCATCCGCGAAAGTACATTCTATCCACAACTCGAGATCATTCAGCTCGCTACTCTTGAAGAAGCTTGGTTGATTGATATTCAAGCATTCAACAAAAAAGAGCTCAAGCCGCTAGCCGATATTTTCACGAATCCTGAAATTCTGAAAGTCGTGCATGCAGCACATGGCGATCAAGAGTGTTTACTGGCAGCAATGGATGTTCTTGCCATTAATGTTTTTGATACCGCAGTAGGGGCATCTCTTTGTGGTCTTGGCGATAGCATCGGCCTTGGTAATCTCATGAAGCAAACTTTGGGTATTGATCACCCGAAAGCAGATGCGAGAACCAACTGGTCTAAACGACCTTTGCCAAAGCCAGTGCTTGAATACGCTATTCTTGATGTTAAGCACTTGATTCAAGTGGCTCATCATCTTTTTGAAAAGCTCGACCAAATGGACCGTCGTCAGTGGTCTTTTGAATTAAGCGGTAAATTCTCAGATCGACTTCTTTACGAAGTTCCACCGGAAGAAATCACCAAGCGTCTTGCTCAATCAGGAAAATTCAACCTTAAGGATTACGGAATTCTTCTCGAACTCGTGTGTTGGAGAGAGAAGCGCGTACGCGAACTTAATGTTCCTCGCCGTTGGCTTGCTGAAGACGGAGTACTGGTTGACCTCACTAAGGTCAAGCCA
>CALPVV020000080.1 GCA_943327105.2 Nitrosovibrio sp. Nv4 | reverse complement strand
TTTAAACTGGGTTCAAGATGCTTCTCCAGAAGAAGTGAAAAAAAACTTCTCGATGCCACTTTCAGAAATGATTGTTGATTCAGCTGAAAACCTTCTTCGCGTGATTCACTATCCCCCGCTGATTGGCAACGAAGAAGAAGGCGCCATTCGAGCAGCAGCTCACGGTGACATCAACCTAATTACCCTACTTTGCTCTGCGACCGCTTCCGGTCTTGAAGTAAAAGACGTGAATGGCAAGTGGCACTCGGTTCCCTGTGATCCAGGAAGCATTGCCATCAACGCAGGCGACATGCTTGAACTAGCTTCAAAAAATTACTACAAGTCTACTACACACCGGGTGGTGAATCCGCTAGGAGCGGAAGCAAAGCTTCCGCGTTACTCGATGCCTTTGTTCCTTCACCCGCGACCTGAAGTTAAACTTGATGGCTCAACAACTGCCGGACAATTTTTGAAGCAACGCTTGAATGAAATCGGCCTGCTGAAGAAATAAGCTTAAATTCCAAAAGCAGAAAGCTCATCGCTATACCACTGCTTCAAGATCTCTTTTGAGGTTTCAGGCGTAGTGCCCCAATAAGCCGCAATGTCAGCATTCAGTTCTTCCAGTGGCTTTTTGCTGCCGGTAAGAATCGCTTGATCAACAGCTAGTTTGGCTTTTTTAGAATCCAATCCGAAAAGCTTTTTGGCGGTCAATTCAACATCGGCTTCATTGCGAGCACGGTCTCGGCCAAGAACCGCCCAGGCTTGAAGGGTCTGACTAATCAAAATACCCTTGTCTTCTGCAAGTGCGTGTTTTTGTGCATATGCCTTACCTACTTGAATCGCTACTTCTTTTTCTTTCGCTGATGCTTCAGCAATTACATCTGCAGATGGCTCAGCTGAAGACAATTCATTCAATGCATAACCATATTGATCATAAAGAATACCGGTACTGCTCAACCAAGCGTAACCGATGAAGCTGCGATAGTAGCCATAAGAATCGGTATAGGTCCAATAGTCGTAATAAACGTTATTGTATCCGTAGTAATACGGATCTTGCTGGGCCATGATTTTTGAGCCGTTGTAATAAAAGTTACAACCTGCAGTCGGATATCCGGAACTGCAATACCGACCATAAACATCATACCAGCCATTTTGGTACGGATTGTAACTGTAACTGTTTCCGTAATTCACGCTTCCATAACAACCAGACAAAAGCGTTAAAATCCCTGCCAAACCCAAATTCATCAACCCTTTTTTCATAAGGGCTGATTATCCCGAATTTAACCGTAATTAAAGAGATAATTTCTTTAAATCTTCTATCACTTCTTTCATTGGCAACCCCACTACATTGGTATAACTGCCACTGATCTTTTCGATCAAAACCATTCCATAACCCTGGGCAGCATATGCACCTGCCTTGTCCATACTTTCACCACGTGAAAGGTAATACTTACGATCACTTGGTGATAAAGTTCTCATGGTTACCAAGGTCTTAATCACTTTTGAGACCGTTTTGACCACTTTACCCTTTGAGACCTTCACCAATGAGTAGCCCGTCAGTACCTGATGGGTCTTACCTTGAATCGCCGTGATCATTTTGAATGCATCTAGGTGATCGATGGGCTTTCCAAGTATCTTCCCTTTCGGACTGACCACAGTAGTATCGGCTGCAATAATGATGACCGAATCACCGGTCTCAAAAAAACGCTGTCCAACAGCAAGTGCCTTTTCAGACGAAAGGCGTTTCACCATTTGAGCCGGGCTTTCTTTTTTTCGAGGTGTTTCATCAATATCTGAAATCATGATTTCAAATTCAACGCCCGCCCATGTCAGAAGTTCTTTTCTTCTTGGCGAACCCGATGCCAATATCACTTTCAACTTACTCATTTACCCACCTTATAGAATCTGAATGTTTTTTTTGCTTCTTCCGCATTTTGAAAAACAGGAACAATCAAAACCAGTCCTTTTGATGAAATCATCACACTGACGCCATAATCAAGAATCAGATCCGCTCTGAATTTTTCTCGATCAACTCCTCCGCGTGAAGCAAACGCAACTCGTAAGTTACCATCTTCAAACGAAATTGAACACTCGAACCGAGCAGGGAATAATGCATCAAGAACATCATCCAATTCCTTTAAAAAGCGGAGTGACCATTCAATCGAAACCCCTTTTGATAGAAATTCTTTTTTCAACCATTCAATGAACTGTGCTTTAGATGCTTGATCAAAACTCAATGCCTGACTGATAAAAAACTCTGACACATCAGCATAGGCGATTTCATAATGCCGAACCGACGTTTTAAAGTCGTATGGCTTTCGCTCAGAGTAGAATGAGAAATAGGGAGATTGCATGACTTCACGGTTCAACGCCAAAGGTTCACCAGAAATAAAATGAATCAAAGGTGTCGCTTCAAGGGCTTGACCGCTTCCCAGCTTGCTCTGTAGCTCGAATTCGAATTTTCTAAGCATCGCGGGACTCGACACATCAACAAACACCGCTGCAAGATTTCCGTCTTTTTTTGAGATGGCCAACTTTTCAATTAAATCAGACTCATTGAGCGCCAACTCGAGCAAGGCGCGTTGCGTGACCGCAATTTCTGCCAAAAACCCGACGTCTGATGGGTCATGTGAAAGCAAAAGAATCTTATCTGTAGGATTTTCCAACACGCATTCTCCCTATTTGTTATATTCTCCACCAAGCCAAGAAGGAAAACAACATGAGCACCAGTTCAAACAACAATTTTAAGCCTGAAGAACTTTATCTATCCAACGGCATTCCCGTGATAATGCAACACCTCGACAGCTCTGTTGGTACATTTCACTGGTGGAACCTCACCGGCAGTACCGATGAACGTCCGGAAGAAGCTGGCTTTGCCCATTTTCTTGAACACATGCTCTTCAAAGATTCCGGCGCCAAAGACACCGGCCAAGCATCAACCGGAAAACTTGCCAAAGCAATCGAATCACTGGGCGGTGAAGTGAATGCCTACACTACCTTTGATCAAACTGTTTATCATGTAACCTGTTCAGAACAATACTGGGAGCAAGCGGTTGATCAATTCAGTACCATGGCCCAGCCCCAGGAGTTTCTGAAAGAGGATTTCGAGCGCGAGCGTGAAGTTATTCTCGAAGAATTGCGTCGCGGTGAAGACTCTCCTGATCGTCAGCTGTATCAGAACCTGTTCTCCCTAACTTACAAGAAGCATCCTTACAATCGTCCGGTTATTGGCTTTGTGAAAACACTGAAAGCCGCGAATGTGAAAATGCTCGAGGCCTTCTACCGTAGACAGTATGTTTCCTCACAGATGGGCCTTGTTCTTGTTGGTCCAATTCATGACTCCACAGGGACAAGAAAGAAAAAATTACTTTCGATTCTCGAAAAACGACTTGGTAAATTGAAAATCGCCAAAAAGCCTCTTCCTAAACGCGTTCGTCCAATTGAACCAATGACTTCGAATGGCTTCAGATTCAAATCAAAGCACTTTGATATCAATACACCTCAATTCGCTGCGTCTTTTCGTATCCCTGAAATTAAACACCATGATATTCCAATGCTTGAAGTGCTTTCTGGAGTACTCGGAATGGGCGAATCATCCCGTCTTTACCAAAAACTTTTCTACGACAAGTCTCTAGTCAGCGATATTAGTACCAGCGTTTATGTTCCACGTGACCCTGGAATGTTCATTGTCTCTGCTGAATTGAAAAAAACTGAAGATCTACTTGAAGTTTGTCGTACTTTTACAGAAGAACGAAATCGCCTCATCACTGAGCGTGTATCCAAGAGCGAAATTGAACGCATCGTAAACAATATCGAGAGTGAAAAACTTTACTCTACCCAAACCGTAGACGGCCTGGCAGGTCGCTTAGGCTTCTTAAAATACTCACTCGGCGATTTGAACTTTGATCATGAGTACCTCGATCTCGTAAAATCAGTCACTCCCGAAACCATTAAAAAACTGGCTGACCAGTATTTAGAGCCAAATCGGATGAGCGCGGTTCTTTTCCAACCGGAAAAAGAAACTCTTCTTACGATGAAAGACATCGCACCGGCTTTTAATCAATTAAAAGCGCCTCAGAAAATCCTTAAAAAGACTAAGTTAACAAAGAAAGAAGCTCTTGAGCCGGAAGTTTTCACCACTCCAAGCGGGGTACGGGTTGCTTATTTTGAAAAACCGGGTACTCCCGTATTCTCTCTTCATTGTGCCGCGATGGGTGGGTCTAGACTTGAATGTTTGAAAGCGCCCCCATTTGGTGGCGTTAGTCACTTGCTTTCACAGATTTGGGCAAAAGGCACACCTCGCTACAATTCAAAAGAACTCAGCAACATCATTGAAAGCAGCGCAGCTTCACTGGATGGTTTTAGCGGTAGAAATACTATTGGTCTTCAATCTACCGGACTTGTTCGCGATTGGGCAAAACTTTCTGATATTTTTGAAGAAGTATTGATGACTCCGACTTTTGCGGAAGATGAACTTCAACACTCAAAGCGAGTCACTGAAGATTCAATCAAGTCAATTCCCGATCACTCTTCCCAGGTGTGCTCAAAACTATTCATGGAAAACCTTTTCCCGAATCACCCTTATGGTCGTCATGTATTGGGCAGCCTTGAAAGTCTCACTGAAGTGAAACGCGAACACCTGGTTTCTCTCCATCAAGAATGGGTGAACCCAAAAAACATGACATTGACTTTGGTTGGTGGAATTAGCCGTGATGATTTTCAGGAGTGGTTGTCTGAACTCGATCAGAAACTTTCACTTCGTAAGGGTGACGACTACAAAACAACATCGGTTCAATCTGAACACGCCCTTCACGCCCCTCGTTGGGCAAATGCAAGCTTCGATCGTGAACAAACACACATTATGATGGGTGGACATGGACTTTCCATGTTTGATCAAGACCGCTACGCGCTGAAGATCCTTCAAAACATTCTTGGTGGTCAAAGTGGCCGACTGTTTATCGAGTTACGTGAAAAAAAATCACTCGCCTACTCGGTTTCTCCAATGTCGATGGAAGGAATTGAACCGGGTTATGTCGGAACCTATATCGCTTGCGCCCCACACAAGAAAGATGAAGCGATTGAAGGCATGAAAAACGTGCTTGAGACCTTGATCAAAAAGGGCCCATCCCAGGCTGAATTAGAGCGTGCAAAGAATTACTACCTAGGCCAGCGTGCCATGGATTTGCAAAGCTCCTGGTCGCTTTCCAGCAGCTTCGGACTAGAACTCCTTTATCGTGACCGAGTGATTTTGGAATCTGAAATCCGCAAGGAAATCGAGAAGGTCACTGCCAAACAAGTTCAAAAAATTGGCGAAAAGCTGTTTTTAAACAAACCTCATTTAACTGTTGTCGTATCCTGATCAGCCATGAGAAAATAGAAGTATGAGTGGCGAACTTCAAATTGAAGCCAGCGCAGAATCCTACTTCTATGAGCTCGTACATGGCGCGGTAAAAAATCAGAATATCAGTATCCAGGCAGAAACGGAGTTTTACGTCGTTAAGCTGCTTTCGCGTTTTATTTTCAGCGAGTCGCTTTATTCGAAAAACAGTTCCGGCAATTTACAAGATCAACCGATCGCACTGTTATTCAAAGAAGCGCTAGAAGCTGAGAGCGCCCCGGCCCAGAAAGCTTTATTCCAGAACGTCGGTGATATTTCACTTTATAAAGCCGGTTTTTTTCAGGAAAGCTTGAATCGAGCAAAGATCGACGTCGACTATTATATCGGCCTAGGCGGAGCTGCTTACTTGAACGCATCCAAAATGACCGATGAAAAACACTTTCAAAACTTGTTCACAGAACTTTCAGACAAGTTCGACCGTTTCGTGAATATTCTTTTTGAGGTAAGTGAAAACACCTCTATCTCAAGCACCAAAACCGAGACTGATCTTTTTCGAATGTATGACTTATGGTCTAAAACCGGAAGCGAACGTGCGGCTCGAGTGCTTAAAAAATCCGGCATCAAAGTAAAATAAAAAAAGCCGCGGCTGATTCAACCACGGCTTTCTTCATCGATTTTTTGAATCCTGATTAATACTCTAGAGTCACTTTCACCATGCGGTCACCCTGCTTGATTTGGTTCACCACATCTTGTCCATCAATCACCTGACCAAAAGCGGTGTATTGGCCATCAAGATGAGCGTGATTGCCAAGCATGACGAAGAATTGAGAATCTCCAGAATTTGGATCAGCTGCGCGAGCCATTGAAACCACTCCGGTTAAGTGCTTACGAGAATTGAATTCAGCTTTGAGCTTTACTCCAGAACCGCCCGCACCTGTACCCGTCGGGTCCCCGCCTTGAATGACAAACCCTGGAACCACACGGTGGAAGCTCACATCATTATAAAAACCTTTTTGAACCAATTCAGCAATGCGGCGAACGGTCTTAGGTGCATCATCGCTATAAAAGCGGTACTTGATGATTCCGCGGGTGGTTTGCATTACCACTACAGCCTTGGAAAGGCCTTCCGCATCGGTTTGAAGGGCTGCTTCGAGATCTTGGGACGTTGGACTTTCAGTAACCATATTATTTTCTCCTGAACTGATAAATGAATCGCGACTTACATTACTCGGAATCATCACATAAAAATAGGCAAATACTCCAAAACTCAAAACCAAGGATGATAGAATGACTTTCCAAGTTCTATTTGCGCTCATAAGATGGTAGTAAAGTATCGTGGATCAAATTCAGGATCAATCTCATAAAAGCGGCACCAGCAGCACCATCATGGGCTTTTGGCAGCATTTGGAAGAACTGAAAACCAGACTCATGAGAAGTCTGATCATTTTCTTTGTCGGCTTCATGTTGTGTTATTTCTTTACCAACAAGCCGGTGCTTGAGTTCCTTCAAAAACCCTTGTTTGAAGCGCTTCCCGAAGGTCAGCGAAAACTCTACTTCACGAATATCTTTGAAAACTTCCTCACCCACCTGAAGATTGCAGGCTACTCTTCTTTGTTCCTGTTTTCGCCATTTTACTTTTATCAATTTTGGTCGTTTATCGCTCCAGGTCTTCACTCCCGCGAACGTAAAATGGTCATGCCCTTCGTCACCTTCGCCTCCGGTTTTTTTATCAGTGGTGCGGCCTTTGCTTATTACGTTCTTTTTCCGGTCGGGTTTAAGTACTTTATGCAGTTTGGTCTACCAACCGACATGCCCCTCCTCACGATCGACAGTTATTATGGCACCTGCTTAAAACTGATGCTGATGTTCGGAGTGGCGTTTGAACTACCTGTATTACTCGTGTTGCTGGGGGTTCTCGGGGTAGTAACTGCTGAAAGTCTTCGTTCTCAAAGGAAAAATGCCATTATCGGGATCACCATTGTGGCTGCCTTTGTAGCCCCTCCTGATGCCATTTCGATGCTTTTACTCATGGCGCCACTCTATATAATGTACGAAGGAGCCATTCTTGTGATTCAGTACATTGAAAAATCTAAAAAACTGTGATAATTACTTAGCCTTATCAAAATAACTCTTTGCTCGCACCAATAACGGTACGGGCTAATAACCATAAGGAGAATCAAATGGCTAAGTTGTTGCCAGGCTACGAAACTACATTTATCACACGCGTTGATCAATCAGATGACGCTTTTAAGGCACTTAAAGATCGCCTTTTCGCTATCATTAAAGATTTTGGCGGCGAAGTTGTTTATCAAGAAGACTGGGGAAAAAGAAAATTCGCATTCCCTATGCAAAAAGAAGTTCGTGGTCAATACACTCACGTTGTATTCACCGGCTCTACTGGCGTTGTTGCCGAGCTTGAGCGTAACCTCCGCCTGAACGAGTCTACTCTTCGTTTCATGACTGTTGTTCTTTCTAAAGAATTCAACAAAGACGAATACATGAAACAACTCGGAACTGGAACTCTCCTGAAACGCGAAGAGCGTCCAGAAGCTTCTATTGTTGCGGCTAACTAATCAATAACTTCAAAGATAAAGGATAATAATCATGTCTAAAGAATTTAAAGAAAAAGCACCTAAAAAACGTTCACACGATGAAGATAACTACGATATGGACGACGCGATGGACGAAGGCAAAGGCCGCCGCAAGTTCTCTTCTGGAAGCAAAAAGAAAAGCTGCCGTTTCATGAGCGGCGAAGAAGATACTGCGAACATCACTTACAAGAACCCTAAGTTCTTGTCTACGTTCATGACTGAACACGGAAAAATCGTTTCTCGTCGTATCACTGGTAACTGCGCAATGGTTCAACGCAAACTTGCTCTTGAAATCAAACGCGCTCGCAACCTTGGTTTGCTTGGTTTCGTAGGTCTCGGCCCTAACTCCAACTAATTAATCGTGGCGACTCGATTTCAAAACACTTCAAAAACAGCTCAAAGCAAATTGCTTTGGGCTGTTTCTTTTTTCTTACCTGCCCTCTTTTTCCAAAGTTCGCTTTTTGCATTTGTTTCCCCACTTCCATTTTTTATTGCGACCCTAAAAAACCGAACTTGGTTGGCTCTTATTGCAATACTGACTAATTCAGCGCTTCTTTTTGCGATCGACCGTGACCCCGGTGTATTACCTTTCCCTATTTGGTTCTGGCTTAGCATTGGAATTACGTTTCCACTCTTTATTCGTCGATTTAAGCGTGTTCCCTCTGCTTTCGCGGCCTCCTATTTCATTTCAATCACTATTCTTCTGACGGGTGCTTTCTTCCTTTCAAGTGCAAAACAAATGAACCTTGTTGATTTCACCAAGTCTGAAATCTCTGGCAGCATCGACCACTTATTGACCATCAAAGATCACCCTATCAATAAATGGATCGAAGAACAGGGACGCACCGAATTGATCCATAACCTCATGGTAGAGCTACCTGCTGGAATCATGATCGCCCTGATCATTTGTTATTGGTTCAACCTGCTTCTCGCATTTCGCACTATTCCTGGTTTTTTATCCCGTGCCTTCTGGGGTTCTTACAAAAATCCAGATTGGCTAGTTTGGCCTACCCTAATCTGCGCTTTTCTTTACATTTATACTGAGCATGCACCGTATTACATCGGTATGAACGGTCTAAAGGTATTACTCGTGTTCTATGGCTTCCAGGGGCTCAGCGTTGTGACCTATCTATTGAATCAAAAACAGATTTATGGCCTGCTCCGCCCCCTCATTTATGGGTTCATTATTTTCATTGCGTCACCGTTTGCCTTTGCGTTGGGTTTTTTTGACCTCTGGTTTGACTTTCGACGCAAATTCGGGCAATCCTAAGTAACCGCAATCAAGGAGAATTTATGTTAGTTATTTTAAAAGAAAATGTAGAAAATTTGGGTCGTATTGGTGATGTAGTAAAAGTGACAGATGGTTACGCTCGTAACTTTTTGATCCCTAAAAAATTGGTTGTTCCAGCTAACGAAAACAACATCGCAGCTATTGATCACCAAAAGAAAATGCTCGAGAAAAAACGTGCAGCTGAAAAACTTTCTGCTGAAGAACTTTCTAAGAAAATTGCAGGCTTCACTTGCAACATTTCTCGTAAAGTTGGCGATAAAGACAAACTCTTCGGTTCAGTAACCACTACAGACATTGCTGATGCATTGGCAGCTGGCGGTTTGACAATTGAGAAGCGCTCTATCCACATGAAAGACCCAATCAAAGCATTGGGTGTTCACACTGTGGAAATCAAACTCCTTCCTGAAGTAACTGCAAACCTTAAGGTTTGGGTTGTTAAAGAGGGGGCTTAATCCCTTGGCTGAGACCCACGCAGTATCGGCGTCTCAAAGAAAAAAATTACCACAAGACTTGGACGCCGAAAGGTCAGTTCTTGGAGCAGTGTTAGTAAACAATGCTTCCCTGGACAACGTGCGCGAAGAAGGTCTTGAAGAGCGTGATTTCTTTCTCGATGCCCATCAAAAAATATTTGAAATGGCTTGCATGGTTTCCGATCAAGGGAAGCCGGTCGATCTCGTTACGCTCTCCGATGGATTGCGGAATCGTAATTGGTATGAAGTTGTAGGCGGGATCGAAACTCTAACAGGTCTATACGATCAGGCGTCATTTCAAATTGCTAACGTGGTTCATTACGCGAAAATCGTTCGCGAAAAAGCTCTTCAACGCCGACTCATCGAAGCTTGTTCAGAAATCATGGACGAAGGGATGATGGGGGTTGAAAATACTGATAATTACGTTGATAAAGCCGAAACTCGAATTTTCGACGTCTCTCAGAAGAAGGTTCAAAGAGCCTTCACTTCTATTGGTGAAGTAATTGCCGGCAACATGAGCAAGGTTCAAGAGCTCTTTGTTTCTGGTAAGAAAGATGTCGTAGGTCTTGCTACAGGTTTTACCGACTTTGATAAAATGACCACCGGCCTCCACCCTGGTCAAGTCATGGTACTTGCGGCTCGTCCGGGTATGGGTAAGACCTCACTCTTTATCTCGGCCCTACTTCACTGTTCCGTTTCCAAAGATGCAGTTGCCGCTCTGTTTTCACTAGAGATGTCGAAAGAAGAGATGGGCTTCAAGTTCTTCTCCGGTCTTAGCCGAATTGACTCTCGCCGACTCAAAACAGGAGAACTTGCTAAAGAAGAATTTCGTCGCCTGATGGAAGCTGCTGAAAAACTTGGTCAGGCTCGCATTCACATCGATGATACACCAGCACTCACTGTTCTTGACTTAAGAGCCCGTTGTCGTCGTTTAAAAGCAAAAGAAAAACGTCTTGATTTGATCGTAGTCGATTATCTTCAACTCATGCGTGGCCCAAAAACCGGTCAAGCCGGCGGAAGCCGTGAACAAGAAATTTCTGCCATCAGCCGTGGCTTGAAGGAACTCGCAAAGGAACTCCATGTTCCAATTATCGCTCTATCTCAGTTGAGTCGTGGTGTTGAAAGTAGAACTGACAAACGCCCAATGTTGAGTGACCTTCGTGAATCAGGTGCAATCGAGCAAGATGCTGACATGGTTTGCTTCATTTATCGAGATGACTACTACAATGCCGATTCAGATGAAAAGGGTGTAGCAGAGTTGATTCTTGCAAAAAACCGTCATGGTGAGCCAGGAACAGCCAAATTAGCTTGGCTCGGCCAGTATACTTTGTTTGCAAATTTAGCCGGAGACGCACCTCCTAGCCAGCCTCAAGGGGCTCGCA
>CALPVV020000079.1 GCA_943327105.2 Nitrosovibrio sp. Nv4 | reverse complement strand
GAACGTTTTTGTAACAGGTCTGCTCATATATTTTGGAGTGCTTTGATATGTTAGCTCAAAGAAAATCAGGTTTTTTAAACAAGTTTTACCTCGTAGAAATCATTCGTGGTCTGTTGATCACGATGAGGAACATGTTGTTTGCCAAGAGAGCAACCATTCAATTTCCTGAGGAACGTAGAGATTACTCACCAAAATTTCGTGGGCAACACTACATCAAGGCAGTGAATGGCGTAGAAAACTGTACGGCTTGTATGCTTTGTCCTACGGTGTGTCCCGCAGAGTGCATTCACATTGTCGCAGGAGAGCGTGAAGATAAGGAAAAGTATCCAGTTAAATTTGAAATCGATTCGTTACGGTGTTGTTTTTGCGGAATGTGCGAAGAAGCATGTCCTAAAGATGCAATCAAGTTGAGCAATATCTATGAGATGAGCCAGCAAAACCGAACTGTATACGAAAAAGATTTTCTTCTGGAACAAAGAGGGAATAAATAATGGATTGGAGTTTTTTAGCCTTCGTTATATTTGCAACCATAGCAATTCTTGGATCATTAATGGTGATTTTGCAGAAGACACCGGTTTCATCAGCCTTTTCTCTGGTTTTGGTGTTTTTTTCATTTGCGGGATTGTACGCATTGCTGGGAGCGCACTTTATTGCTGCACTTCAAATTCTTGTTTATACAGGCGCGATCATGGTTCTTTTTGTATTCGTGATCATGTTACTTGGACAAGATGAGAAGACAACCGACATAAAAGACACATCACTGCTTTTTAAGGGAGTGACCACACTCGGAGCTATTGGATTACTTTCTGTTTTTTTAAGAGCGGTAATGGGTTCTAAAGAAATAGTAGCAAAAGGTCAGTACAGTGAAGAAAAAATAAAAGAACTAGGCGGAAATCTTCAAGCGATATCTGAAGTTCTTTTCAAGGACTACGTGTTCCATTTTGAATTGGTTTCGTTTTTGATCTTAGGTGCGATTGTAGCAACCGTAGCGTTGGCAAAAAGAAAGAATACTTACTCGGGTGAATATCATGAATGAACCTTGGATGATGTTGATTGTTGCTTGTACCGTGTTTCTAATCGGACTCATGGGTGTTATTTTCAGAAAAAACCTCTTAATTGTATTGATGTCAGTTGAGCTGATGTTGAATGCGGTAAATTTATCATTCGTAACATTTTCAAAGTTGCATAACTCATTAGAAGGTCACATTTCTGTTTTGTTTGTAATGACCGTTGCCGCGGCTGAATCAGCAGTAGGTTTAGGTCTGGTGATTGCTCTTTTTAGAACGCTTAAAACGGCGGATTCCGATCAAATCCAGATTTTGAGGGATTAATCATGAACTTATTGCTTATTGTTTTATTTCCTTTCTTCGGTTTTATGATCAATGGTTTCATGCAATTGAGAAGCCTTAAAACAGGTCATAAAATCAGCAGTAAACAGTCTGGGAGTATCGCTACTTTTGCGATGGTGCTTTCGTTTATTACCGCTATTTATTACTTTATCCAGTTTTCAGGTCAGCAAGAAGATGGTCGCCTGATCGAACAGAATCTTTTCAGCTGGATTAAATTGGGTGCGTTTCATGTTGATTTTTCATTGAGACTTGATTCACTTAGTCTTTTATTTACCATGATCATCACCGGTGTGGGTTCTTTGATTCACCTTTATTCAATCGGTTACATGAAAGAAGATGAAACACCTGCTAAATATTTTTCTTATTTGAACCTGTTTTGTTTCATGATGTTGAACTTGGTTTTAGGTGCAACGATGCCGCATATCTTTCTTGGTTGGGAAGGTGTCGGTTTAGCAAGTTATCTTTTGATCGGATACTGGAATCAAGACACGGCAAAAGTTGGCGCAGGACAAAAGGCTTTTGTAATGAACCGAATTGGAGATCTAGGGTTTTTGATCGCCATGTTCATCGCTTATAAATATGTCGGTTCTCTCGATCTTGTTGATCTACAGAAGGCTACGCTTTCACCTAAAATTGCATCTGTTGTCGGTTTGCTTGTGTTTTTTGCCTGCACTGGTAAATCTGCTCAGATTCCGTTATTTACCTGGCTACCAGATGCGATGGCAGGCCCAACACCGGTTTCAGCATTGATTCACGCGGCAACCATGGTGACGAGTGGTATTTATCTTTTAACCAGGATATCTCCGCTACTTCTTCAAGCACCAGATGTATTATCTGTTATTGCGATGGTTGGAGTAACGACGGCTTTTGTTTCTGCAGTAATTGCCTGTGCACAAAAAGACATTAAAAAAATCTTGGCATATTCCACAGTGTCGCAGTTAGGTTTCATGTTTCTGGCATGCGGAGTTGGTGCATTCGACGCAGGTGTTTTCCACGTAATGACCCACGCGTTTTTTAAGGCATTGATGTTTCTTGGGGCTGGAAGTGTGATTCACGCACTTCATGAGGAACAAAACATTTTTAAAATGGGTGGTTTGAGCCGCAAGCTTCCAATTACAACTTTTACTTTTGTAATGGGTTGGGCAGCAATTCTCGGACTTCCACCGTTCAGTGGTTTCTTTTCAAAAGACGAAATCATCATCCAGTCACTTCATTCGCAATATGGAAATCAAATTTTGTTCATCATGGCACTTGCTTCAGCATTATTAACCGCGTTTTATATGACACGGTTGTTGGTGTTGGTATTCTTTAGCCCATCAAGAATGGAGAAAGAGACGGAAGAGCATGCCCACGAGTCACCATTAGTAATGACTTTACCTTTGATTGCTCTTGCCATTCTTTCGTTGGTTGGCGGGTTTATGCATCATAGCGAAGGTGGCCACGAAGAGGGTCAATCCATTATGATTGCAAGCGTGGTGGTTGCATTGATAGGTGCTGCATTTGCGTTCTTCCGTTATCGTAAATTTGATAAAGAGGAAATGACCAATCAGTTTGTTGAAAAAGGTCTTGGAATCGATGTTTTCTATAACAAGTTTTTTGGAAACGGAGTTCCTCTTCTTGCAAAGGGATTGTCTAAATGGATTGAAGAATATTTTATCCAAAATTCAATGAAATTTTGTACTTGGATGGTTGAGTTTTCAGGAAGTGTTTTGAAATCATTCCAGGTTGGTTCAATGCAGGTATATCTTTTAATGATGGTTGTTTTTGGTCTCGCATTCATGATTTGGATTCTTGAAAGTGTGATGCAAGGGGTGATTTTTTATGGAAAATAGTCAACAACTCACGGCTTTATTGATATGGCCTATGCTTGGAAGTATTTTGGCTTGGTTTATTCCTAAAGCAAGTCAGAGAATTTATTCACTTTTCATTTCCATCGTTCAATTTGCTTTAGTGATTTATGTTGCATACCCAGTGATAACTCAAACTGGACAAGGCTTAGAACAAACTTTGCCTTGGCTTTCTGATTTGGGAATTCAATTGTCTTTAAAGCTTGATTCAACTTCTGTCTGGTTTGTTCTTCTCAGCGGCTTTGTTTCGTTCGTGGTGCTTGGTATGAAGGGGCAGTGGTATAGAAGAAATACTAGATTGTTTTCTTCAATGGCATTTTTCTTAATTTTCTCGATTAATGCAGCATTTTTAAGCTCAAACCTTATTGTTTTCTACTTGTCTTATGAAGCTGTGTTTATACCGATGATTTTGATGGTAGGAATTTGGGGTTCCAGCACCAAAGCGAATTCAGTTTTCAGATTCTTTCTAATGAGTTTTTTTGGCTCTATTTTGATGTTGGTCTCAATATTTTATCTTTCCTATTTGTATTTCCTGAAAACCGGTATTTTTTCCGCAAATTTAAATGATTTACTAAAGCTTTCAAACGAAAACTCACCGGCAATGCTTTGGTGTTTCGCTGGATTTTTTCTGGCATTTGCAATCAAAGTACCACTATTTCCTTTTCACGGTTGGTTGAAAGAAGTTTATGTAAACGCTCCAGCGCCGGCTACAATCTGGATGTCAGCCATCTTATCTAAGTTAGGGGTTTATGGTTTCATTCGTTTTGTTGGACCATTGTTCCCGGAAGCTATTCTTTCTGCTCAAGGAATACTTCTGGCTCTAGCCGCATTTTCAGTTATTTATGCAGCATTTCTAGCAATTCAAGCCAAAGACCCAAAAGCACTGCTTTCGTATTCATCGATAAGCCATCTTGGATTTGTGATGTTGGGAGTCTTTTCAATGGGTGCTTCAGCAAAAACTTCCGCAATTGTTTTGAGTGTGAGCCATGGTTTGACCAGTTTGGTGCTTTTCTACTTGTATGATTTGATTGTCAAAAGAAAAGAAGATGTTTCTTTGGAAGCTTATTCAGGATTGGCCAAAAAATTTCCAATACTTTTTGTCTGTCTGTTTATCGGGGTGCTGGCATCGGTATCTTTACCTGGAACTTTCAATTTTGTTGGAGAGTTTCTGGTTTTGATTCACGCTTATCCAGTGAGTGCCTTATGCACAATACTGGCAGGTATTGGGGTGATTTTTGGAGCAGTGTATATGTTAAAATTTTATCAGAAGCTCGGATTTGGAGTTTCTTCAGATGCTCAAGTTGCTGAGGTGGCTGAAGATATATCTGGTTTTGATTTGATTGTGATTGTATTGATTCTTGCTTTGATAATTTATTTCGGCTTTCAGCCTTCCCTGTTTCTTGGAGGAATGACCAATGTTTGATTCTTCGACCATTACTCTAATTTTTCCTTGGATTATTCTTGGATTCGGCATCATGGCAACCATGTTAGCCAGTTCTGTTAGAATTGAAACAAGGCTTCCAGCAAAATTACTGACCATTTTCACCTTAGTTTTAGTCATGATTACGTCAGCTAAATTATTCAACTTGGATACCACCATTACGATCAATGGTTTCATAGAGGTATCTCATTTGAGTTGTATGACTCTTTTTTTCATCTCTGCAATCAGTCTGATTTTTGTTGTAGGTTCTGGCGGATACCTTGAAAAAGAAAAGCTACATATTTCGGATTTTTATAATCTGGTGCTTTTGATGGTTTTGGGTGCTTCTGTGCTGGTGAGTGCAAAAGATCTATTTGTAATGTTTATTGCTCTTGAAGTGATGTCTTTACCTGCATATGCATTGGTGGGTTTCCGAAGAAATGATTCCCGTTCAAATGAAGCTGCATTGAAATATTTCATTCTTGGTGGAGCCCTTGGTGCCGTTTATTTATTGGGCGCATCTTTCATTTTTGGTGCAAGTGGTTCGACGCAACTTTCACAAATCTTTGAATGGTCTAAAATACATAATGGTGATGTGTTACTGTTTTTGGTCGGCCACATTCTTGTATTGTTTGCATTCTTGTTCAAGGCAGCAGCAGCTCCATTCCATTTTTGGAAACCAGACGTTTATGAGGGTTCTCCGGTTGCGGTAACAGGTTTGATGGCTACCGTAATTACAACCGCTGCTTTTGTTGTATTGGTAAGATTGTTTCACATGGTAGATTTTCAATCTCAATCTTTTGTTCCATATCTCGAATCTTTGAAGCAGTTAATCAGAGTGGTAGCAGTTTTGAGCTTGGTTGTTGGTAGTACGATTATGATTTTACAAAAAAATCTAAAACGGTTACTGGCGTATTCGGCGATCAATCATACGGGTTATATTTTATTAGGATTACTTGGAACCATGAGCAAACCAGAACAAATTTACTCGGTTTGGTTCTATCTGGCAGGGTATGCCGTCATCAGTTGCGGTCTGTTTTTGCTTTTAAGCCAATCTGAAACCAGAAATGATCAAGGTCTTGAACTAGTAGATCTAACTGGATTGATGAAACGAAATCCTCTGGTGACCGCACTTGCTTCTATATTCTTTCTTTCAATGGCTGGAATGCCATTCACTGTAGGCTTTTTTACAAAATATACGGTGTTCATGTCTTCAATTGCTTCTGGTGAAGTTGTATTTGTAATTATAGCAGCTATTTGTACGGTGATTGGTGCTTATGGTTACTTGAGGCCGGTAGCCTTGATGGTAATGAGAGATCCAGATCCAACCGCTGCTGAATTTAATGGAACAAAATCAAATCAGGCCCTGATTATCATGTTGGCGGTTCTATGTTTGGTTTTAGGAGTTTTTCCGCAAGCGTTGATTCAGTTAACGAAAGGTATGGAATTGATACCATAAACCATGGCGAAACTTTACGTCATTCGCTTTAAGGATCGCAAGGAAAGCGCGCCCATTAGTGAAAGCGATGTCAGGGCGTTGATATTAAGTGGTGAAATCAACGAGGATGACAACGTTTCTGTCTATCCTGATCAATTTGCATCAAATGCAAAAAGCTATCCTGAGTTTGAAGAGCTATTCAAAGACGAAGAAAAAACGTCGATGATCGATACTTCTAAAATTAAGGAATTGGTTTATTCAGATAAAACAAGAATATTTGAAAAATCTGAACTCAGCATCTCAGCAAAACAGGAATCTTCATTGCCTATTTATGAAGAAGCACCTGATGTCGATTCCCGTATAAAGCATGAAAAAACTGGGTTAATAGAAATTCCTGGCTCGTTAAAAAAGACAGAAGAAGTAAAAAAGAAATCCCCTTTGCCAAAATTCTCAGTTTTATTGATGGCATTGATTGCCTTGTTAATCCAGCAGCAATACGAAGAAGAAGATGAAGAGGCTGCAGCTCAGAAAAAAAATGTGGTGATGATGTCAATCAAGCCGACATTACCAAATACTTCGCTTTCCAAAAAGCCAGACCCCATCGCTAGCGAAAAAGTTTATAAAGTAGGATTGAGAGATTATTACGAGGATACGGTTAAGGGATATCGGAAAGCTGCTGATCAATTTCATTTATCCCTTAAGTATGACCCACAAAATGTAATGGCTCTTTCGATGCTTGCTTCAACTTATCTAAACCTTATCGAATCATCAAACCAAGATGAAAACACCTTTTCAGTAATCAATAAATTGATCGATTTATCAAAGGTTAAGCAGGCTGAAACAGTCGAAACCGTTATTGCGGAACTGGAGTTTTTGATTGCATCAAAAAGATATGATGCAGCAATGCAAAAGCTAACTGAATATGCAAAAATCACTAATAATTCAGATGCACGTGTTTCCTATTATATTGGCTTGGTATTTCACCTAAAGGGAAACAATTCTGCCGCTTTTCAAAATTTAAATTTAATTCCAATAAACAACTTTCCTGTTCCTAAATTATTTTATTTATTAGGACAAATTTACGAAGATAATGGTCAGCTTGATGAGGCAATCGCTGAATACAAGCGGGCATTGAAAGCAAATAAGGAACATGCACGTTCGCGATTAGGATTTATAAGGATAATGGAAAAAAAGGGAGCACTTAAATCAAAGGAAGTGGTCCAAAATGTTGAATTTTTAACAGCACATCCGTCCCTTCAATCACCCAAAGAATATATTGATACCTTGATTTTTAGATCAAAAGTCGCACTGATCATGAAAAACAGTGAAATTGCAGTTCAATCCTTGCAGCAAGCCCTAAAAATTAAGCCTAAGAATGAAGAATTAAAACTCGAATATTATACGCTCATGTCCCAGCTTGGAGCAGACAAAAAATATAAGAGTCTTGCCCAAATGTATTCACTGGTATTACAAGGTGAAAAATACGCCAAAGATGGACAAACTCACGAAGCGGTTGCTGTTTTCATTCAAGCAAAAGACACATTCCCAAGGTCTGAAGTTCCGTTGGAAAAGATGGGGGATCTTTTTTATCAGCTAGGTGAATTCACCAAGGCTATGAATAATTATAAGAGTGCAATTAAAAGCAACCCCAAAGCATTACATATTGCTGTTAAATTAATTAACTCGGCAATAAAAAGTCAGGATTGGGAAGAAGCTTCAAAGCAATTATCTAAATTCAGAGGAGAAAAATCACTTAAAAGTGCAATCGATCGGTTGGCGGGTGATTTAGCAGCTAAACAAGGCCTCGATCAGCAGGCGGTCACTTTATACTTGAAGGCAATGAATAACAATTCTATTGATACGGAAGTTTATTCTGCCTACGCTGATATACTTAGAAAAAATGATCGTTGTAAAGATGCACAGTTTTTTTATACGGTTGCTCAAAAATTCGATCCGCTTAGTCTCGATGCGATATCCGGTTCGGCAAAATGTCTTTTGAAAACAGACGGGATTAAATTAGCAGTTACTCGCATTCAAGATGAATTAAGCCGATTACCCAAGGCAAAGGCGGATTTACTAAGCGCCATATCAGATGTTTATCTTCTAAGTGGAGATGATGAAAATGCAATTAATTTTGCGGATCAGGCAATTGCAGTTGACCCTCTGTATCCGGAAAGCTATCGCATCAAGGGGATCATCTATCGTAATAAAATGCAGATTGTAAAAGAATCCAAAGAATCAAAAAAGAATGCGCTCGAGATGTTCCAGCTTTATTCAGCAAGAAAACCATCTGATACTTTCGGATTTTTGAATCGATTTGAAATTTTCTTGAAAGATTCAAATTTTGAAATGGCTGCAGAAGAGCTAAATCGTATTTTTGAGGTTTCTCCAAGGTTTCCAGAACTTCATTTTCGACGAGCGTTGATGTTTTCTAAAATGGGAAAAACCAAGGATGCCCTTGCCGAGTTGGACGAAGAACTGAAAATCAATTCAAAATCAATTAAAGCATTAGATGAAAGAGGCTATGTGTTATTGAGGTTGAATCAGCTTGATGAAGCCCTAAAGAGTTTTGTCAGATCGATGGAGCTTGAATCAAGGAATGCAAATTCAAAAATGGGCGCAGGCTATGTGAACTATCTGAAGCGGCAATTCAATTCAGCAATTGCGCTTTATCAAGCGGCGCTTTCTTTGGATAAGGGAAATCCCGATATTCATAAAAAGCTTGGACAAGCATATCGTGACAGCGGTGATCAGCAAAAAGCATCCCAGTATTTTAGAAATTACCTTGATCTGGCACCAGATGCTCCAGATCATTCTGATTACGAGCAATATCGATAAAAAGCTTTATTCGGCTTTTTTGTTTAAGAGCAAGCCTTTGGTTTTTGAGGTATCGATTTGATAGCGAGTGGTCAGTCCTATTGAAGGTGCTGCTTCTTGAGGTTTGTTCTCATAAAAGTCTTTCACCACTTCAGTCATTCCAGCTTTTTCTAGTTCTGAGACGATTCGAAGTTTGGGTTTTTCTTCTCTCTTCTCGCCTTCCTGTTCCTGCCTCTCAGGGGGTCTTTCATAAGTCAAACCACTCCCAGTGCTGGAACCCGGATCGTTTTCCGCCTCTTTCGATGCTTTGACCTGATTGAGGTCGATGACATTGTTTACTTTATTAATCAAGAACTTACCTCAACTATAGTATACCAGTTTAATCAAATAATGCAATGTCCCATTATTTTACTTGCCCAATTTTAGGGCAGGGAGTATAACCGCTTGTATCTTAGAGGTATTTTTATGAGCAACAATAGTGATTTATTTTCAAAGTGTTACCGTTACGAAGACGCTAAAAAACTTCAGGCGATGGGTTTGTACCCCTACTTTCGTAAGATCACGGCATCGACCGGTAACAACGTCATTACTAACGGAAAACGTCAGGTGATGATCGGATCGAATAACTATTTGGGGCTCTCTCACGATCCACGTGTAATGGAAGCGGCTAAAGATGCAATTGATAAGTACGGCACAGGTTGTACTGGTTCTCGTTTTTTGAACGGTAACCTTGATCTTCATGAAGAGCTCGAAGCTCGTTTGGCTAAGTTTGTTGGAATGGAAGCAGCGCTTTGTTTCTCAACCGGCTTTTTCGTAAACCAAGGGACCATTGCAGCCCTTGTTGGTCGTAGTGATGTTATTTACAGTGACCGTGAAAACCACGCTTCAATCGTTGAAGGCACACAGGTTGCCTTGGGTGATACGATTCGTTTCAAGCACAATGATATTGCTGACCTAGAGCGCGTGCTAAAAAACTCCCGTGAAAAGTACGACGGTGCCTTGATCGTTGCAGACGGAGTTTTCTCAATGTCTGGCGATATTCTCAACCTCCCTCCGATCATCGAGCTTGCTAAAAAATACAACTGTAAACTTTATGTCGATGATGCCCACTCTCTTGGTGTTCTTGGTACACACGGACAGGGCACAGGGCATCACTTTGGCATGCAAAATGATGTTGATTTGGTGATGGGAACCTTCTCAAAATCATTTGCTACTACGGGCGGTTTTATCGCCGGTAAAGCAGATGTGGTTCACTATATCAAGCACAAGGCTCGTCCATTTATGTTTTCAGCTGCAATGAGCCCTGCCTCAACTGCAACCGCATTGAAGGCTCTCGATATTATGGAGACTGAGACGCAACATATTGAAAATCTTCGTAAAAACTCAGCATATATGAGTAAAAATTTGAAGCAATTAGGCTTCAATACCTTGAACAGCAATACCCCAATCATTCCATTATTGGTTGGTGATGATGCAACTGCATTTGCAATTGCTCAATACCTTGTTGAAGAAGGTGTATTTGTGACCCCGGTTGTTCGTCCGGCAGTACCAGAAGGTTGCGCACTCCTTCGCACAAGTTACATGGCGTCACACACTCAAGAAGATCTTGATTACGCACTTGAACACCTTGAAAAAGCGGGTAAAAAGTTTGGTGTCCTTGGTGTTCCAGAGAATACTGAGCGCTTGAATAAGATCGCCTTTGATAATTTTGGCGTTCACGCTACGCTTTAATTCATAAATGATTATATTGGGTGTAGATCCAGGGTCTAGATTATTGGGTTATGGCTGTATAGAAAAAATCGGCAATCAATTCCGAGTAGTGACCCATGGAACCGTCCAGCTCTATCACAAAGAATATAAAAATATTCCCGTCGATGAAACGACTCCTTCTCGTCTGAAAGAAATTCACGAAAAACTTTCTGAAATCATTCGCACTTACAAGCCGCAAGCCATGGCCGTTGAGAAGGTGTTCTTTGCCAAAAATGCCGTTTCAGCTTTGAAGCTTGGGCAAGCTCGAGGTGTTGTTTTGCTTACCGGTGCTCTTCATGATCTTGAAATTCACGAATACAGTGCAACTGAAGTAAAAGGAATGGTTACGGGGTATGGCCGAGCAGATAAAGAGCAGGTTGCCAAGACTTTAAAGCTCATTCTTGGGCAGCAGGATTTTGAAACGCTTGATTCATCAGATGCTCTGGCTATTGCATTTGCCCATGCACTGTCCATTAGAGGTGGCGCTGCAAAAATGCCTGAAATCAAGCCAAAACGATCTAAAAAATCAAACAGTCTGAAAAGTTTGGCTGAAAGCATCAAGAACAGATAGTCACTGAATGCCGTTGAAAAACAACCCCATTCGAGAGACGATCTCGACATGCTTTCGTATTTATCTGGTGTGATTAAAGAACGTCAAAATGGAGAAATGATTCTGGCTGT
>CALPVV020000078.1 GCA_943327105.2 Nitrosovibrio sp. Nv4 | reverse complement strand
CACTCCTCTTATCGCGGTAGTACTAGTGCACCGTATATGTCCTCAGTCAGCACCACAAACGGGGCATTGAGCTGGTAATTAAATGGTTATACATAAAAAATATGTATAAAACCTGAATTATCAAGATGTGTCGATCGTGACGCATTGAGTTTTTGGCACCCCCGGCCGATAATTATTAAGGCAGTTTAATGTAGTTCACTGAGGGTACGTCGTCATGAATTTGTCGAAAATAAAATATTTTTTTTCAAATTCAATTCTCATTCTAGCCATGTCGTTCATGTCTGCTTGTTCTAAAAAAGGCAGTTCAGCGAGATTTTCAAATACTTCGGTTTCAAATGGTGGTTCCAGCGTTTCAAGTGGTCAAGCGGTTCAATTGGCAATATCGTTCCCATCGAATCAATCATGGGTCAATTCAACCACTGATTCCTCGACATTTTTTATTTCTGGTACGTGCGTCGGCACTGTTCAAAGCAAGCTCAATGGTCAAGCTGTCACGATCAAAGAAGGAACAGCGGTACTGGGATCAAGCACCTGCGAATCAGGTACTTTTGGCATATCGATCGATACAACGGCTTTGACCGAAGGTGAACATGCATTGGTCGTGCATGCTTCAGATTCTGATGGTAAGGCCGGCACATCTGAAGCAGTGACGATTAAAAGAGACGTCACACAGCCCTCCTTGTCACTAGTTTCAGGACCAACTAATGCATCCGTGACTTCACTAAGTACCACCGCATATACACTTACTTTTTCAGATACCAATCTAGGTGTTCTATCGAATTCCGAAATTGATTTTGCAGTGACCGTAACCGGCGATAGTAAAGGCTGTTTTGCAACTGCTTCGGGTTCTTCTTCAACGGAAAGAACGGTTACGATTTCAGGTTGTAATGATACTGGTACTGCCAGCATCTCTATCGATGGTTCACTTTTGCATGACTCTGCCGGTAACTCGATGAATGTGGTAACAGGGCCCTATTCGACGTTTTCAATATCAAATTCTGGACCAACCATCTCGATCACCAGTCCTGTAACAAATGGTTGGGTCAACGCTTCCGATAATGCCGCTTCTTATTCCGTGCAAGGAACTTGTTCTGCTTCAGGCGAGAATGTTTCTATTTCAATAGATAATGGCGCTGTCACTGGGGCTGCAACCTGTAATGGTAGTCTTTATAGCGGTACAGTCGATGTTAGTAGTCTTTCAGCCGGTAATCATTTGGTAGAGGCTTCAGTCTCATCGGCAGGTCAAACCGCAATGGCTAAGAACCGATTCGGTGTCGATACTGTTGTTCCAGTACTGACCATTTCTAATCCTAGAATTGCATCCGTAAATTCCAGTATAATAAATAGTTTTACTCTTACTTTTACTGATACGAACGGGAATGGCTTGAATCCATCCACCATTAATTCAGCAATCACGTTGAACGGTGGTGGTGCAGCCTGTACTAAAACGGTAAATGTGATGAATACAACCACTGCTGTCGTGACGATTTCAAGCTGTAGTGGAGATGGTTCACCGACAATCACCGTGGGAGCGGCGGCATGGTCCGACAAAGCCTCAAACCAAATGAGTGCTGAAACCTCAAATTCTTTTGTTGTTGATAATACCGCGCCGGTTTTGGCGATTACATCTCCGATTACTGGTTCTTTCATTAATCCAGCAAATAATTCGACTACGTTTGCAGTTTCCGGAACCTGTTCAGAAAACTCAAAGGCAGTGTCTTTGACCGTGAACGGTGGAGCTGCATTGAGCATGGGAAATTGTTCTAGTGGTACATTTAGCGGAACAATTGACACCACTACAATAGCAATCGGCTCAGTAGTGGTGGTCGCAAGTCAACGGGATTCAACCAATAACTTGGGCAGCTCTTCTGGCGTGAATCTGAACAAGCTGAGTTCACAAGCAACTCTTACCTTGGCTACAGCGGTAAATCCGACGGTTAAATCAAGTGGCATTCAGATCACCGCTACTTTTTCTGACGATGTTACTGATTTTGATATAAGCGATATTTCAGTTACTGGTGGTACTGCTTCGAATCTAACTGGAAGCGGCAAGAACTATGCATTTGAAATCGCGCCATCATCAGCAAGCAGTCAAGCCAACATTTTGGTTTCAATAGCGGCAAGTGCCGCTGTTGACATCAATAATAACCCTACTGCAGCAGCAACTGATTTATCTGTATCATATTATCCGGCTCCGAGCTCTTTGACTGGTACATCACCTGGTACTACCAATACACCTGTTGTGACGGTTGGTAACGGGGTGAGTGGTTTGGTTGCCAACATTTTTTCCGATTCCGCTTGTACAACGCTTTTGGGTTCATCAACGATGTCGGCATCCTCTGTTACCATCACTTCCGATGCGATTGCCTCTAGTACCACTTATTATGCGCGATTCTCTGACGGAACAAACGACTCATCCTGTTCGACCGCGAGTTTTTCATATGTATTGAATAGTCCAAGACCTACGGTTTCAATCACGTCAACCAATTCTAGTATTCCAACAACTCAGGCTGCGATTCCTATGACGGTGACGTTTTCTACCGATGTTACCGGATACACTGATTCCGGTATTACAGTCACCAATGGTACGGTTTCCAATTTTTCTTCCTCCAGCGGATCGGTCTATACATTCGATTTTAATCCTACAATTGGGGGATCAGGTACTTTCACGATCGATGTTCCTGAAAATGTCGCCCAAGATGGAATTCATCAGAATTTTGCAGCAGCAACCTTCTCAAGGGAGTATTACCGTGCAACTCCTGTTGTGACTCGCACACCGGCTTCAACGAATGACACGACTCCTGATCTGACGGTTAGTAATCTCATTAATGGATTGACCGCTAATCTGTATAGCGATGCTGCTTGTTCTTCTTCAGTTGGTTCGGTACCTACCTCGGGATCAACTGCAGTCGTGACTTCTTCTACCATTTCTTCTGACACTACTTATTATGCTGATGTTACCGATGGTGCAGGAAACAAATCAGCTTGCTCTTCGGGTTTTTCTCTGACACTTGATTCTTCTGCTCCTGTCAATGCCACCAGTCTTGCTTGGACGGGTGGAGCTGCATCGAGTTCGACCTCATTGCCGATCACATGGGTGAAATCAACCGATGCTCAATTGGCAAATCAAAAAGTTCAATTTCACTCAGGTGCAGGTTGCTCTTCAGCCTTAAATTTGATCGATTTAGGTTCTGCGACCCAACAAAGCTATACCTATACGGCGCCTTCGGCCAGCAGTTATAGCTTCCAAATCATCAGTACTGATGTTGCTGGTAACTCTAACACCTCATCTTGTTCCGGCACCATGACGGTGTCGTTGACGGCAGTATCGCTTTCGCCCGCAAGTTTTGCATATCCTGCTGGTCAAGCGCTTACGGTAAATTTTATAGCCTCAGGTGGTGGCGGCGGAAATATATTCAGTATTGATTCGGGCTCAGGTTCAATCAATGCGTCTACCGGTGTATTTACCGGTGGCAATTCACGTGTTCCTGGCACAACGACAGTGATTAGAGTAACCGATTCTGTCAGTTCAACAGCAACGGTAACTATCAATCATACCGCAGCAGTAGTAAATGGTACTGTCTATGCGAGCGCTACAGATGGAACCAGCATGTATTTGGGCGGATCTTTTTCTTTGGCAAATTATGTCACTACTAAAGCATTGATTGGTGTTGATGGAAGTTCTAATCAGATTTTAGATTATCGAATCTCATCAAGATTCAATTCTGGTGCCATCATCAAAGCAGTTTTAGTTTCTAACGGTTTTGCTTTTGTAGGTGGTTCATTTACTTCTTACAATGGCACCACTGTTCAGAATCTTGCAAAAATTAATCTTTCGACCGGTGCCTTAGATACCACCTTTACTCAGACTACTGGGCCCAATAATGCGGTAAATGCTTTGGCCATGAACGGAAGTGCTTTGTACATCGGGGGTTCTTTTACTGGGTATCGAGCTCTTTCTGGAAACAATTATAAATATTTACTGAAGTTAGATTCCACTTCAGGCGCGTTAGATACGGCCTTTGTGCCAACATTTGGTACGTATTCTGGCAATGTTTATGCTCTTCATCTTGCTAATTCAGCCATTTATGCGGGTGGTGATTTTTCTGGTACAAATGGGGTTACTACCGGAAGTACACTGATCAAAGTTAATCTTTCCACAGGTGCAAGTACAGGTCTCTATGGTCTGACCTCTGCACCTGGTCCGGTTTATGCCATTACATCACAAAGTGGTTTTTTGTTTGTCGGTGGTGCTTTGACCGGGTGGAAGGTGAGCTCTTCTCTATCGGCAAGTTATAAGTATTTAATAAAAGTCGATTGGAACTCTGGCGTATTAGATTCGACCTTTAACCTTGCGAATAACTATCCTAATAATGCAGCTAATACGAATGGTACAGTTCGCGCTTTGGCGATTTCTGGTACTTCGCTTTATGTTGGTGGTGAATTTGAGCTCTACCGAGGCGATGCTAAGGGAGCATATTTAGCAAAGGTAAGTGCTTCAACGGGTGTACTCGATACAACAAGTTTTAACAATCAGGCTTCCAATTCCGGTCCGGACAGCACGGTGTATTCGATTGCAACTTCGACAGATGGAAGTGGTTTGTATGTGGGAGGCGCATTCTCATCTTATCGAGGAAATTCAGTTGGTAAAAAATTAGTTAAAGTTAATTCAACTACAGGAGTATTGGATACGGCGAATTTTCATGCTTCATCTCAAGTGTTCGATAACAACGTTAATGCGATCGCCGTTTCAGATTCAACGGTATATGCGGGTGGTGCATTTGCTTCGCGTGGTACCCCGGTTCAAAACCTGGTCAAATATAATTTAAGCAACTGGTCTGTGGATACATCATTTACGCAAGCTTCTGGCGCTAATAATACTGTTCGAGCAGTTGCTCTTAATGGGGCAAATGTTTACGTAGGAGGTGATTTTACTTCTTATCGTGGTGATACCAAGGGGTTGAGACTTGTAAAACTAGATTCAACTACAGGTAACATGGATACTGTAAGTTTTAATGCAACTGCTGCCAATGGGCCAAACGGTATCGTTCATTCGATACTTGTTAATGGTACTGAGCTATATATTGCAGGTGCTTTCACGAATTATCGAGGTTCCAATTCCGGATATCGAATGGCAAAACTCAATGCACTGACAGGTGCTATGAATACCACTTTCAATTCAACAGGCGGTTCGGGTCCTGACTCTACAGTCTATGCACTCGCATTCAATTCTGATAAGACCAAAATTTATATGGGGGGCGCATTCACGGCTTATCGTTCTTCCAGTTATTGTTCAAGGTTATGTGTAATTCTAACTTCAGATGGAAGCTATAACAGTATTTTCCAAGCTAACGGTGCGCCCACAGATGGTGCCGTTTATGCCCTCGCTCTGAGCGGATCAAATCTGTTCGTTGGTGGTACCTTCACACAATACAATTACAACACTAAATCTGCTTATCTTGCTAAAATCAATGCTGCTAACGGTGCCTTGGATACGGCTTCTTTCAATAGTTCTACATCCAATCATCCGAATAATGCGGTAAATACGATCTCAATATCAGCTGATGGAAGTTATGTTTACGCTGGTGGTGCATTCACTACTTATAATAGTTCAGCAGTTGGTGCTTATTTGGTCAAAGTCAACTCAGCCACTGCTGTGATGGAAACGGCCAATTTCAACACATCTGCCGCGAATGTTCCTGGTGGAATTGTATATTCCACTCTTCTGTCTAGTGACGGCTCTAAACTTTATGTAGGCGGTTCACATACTACCTATCGCGGAGATTCAACGACAGGTTACGCGACTTCAGTCAGCACCACCAATGGTGCGGCTAGTTGGTAATTAGAACGAAACGCCGCCTGACAAACTATAAGTATTGGTTGCGCCCCAGTTTGGCGCCACTGAAAGCATGAGTTGAGAAATGTCGAGACCAACGGTCAGGCGATTGATCGGCGTGATGGGAAAAGAGTAGTGTACGCCAGCAGCTAATTCACGATTGTCGCTGAAGCTGATTGAGTAATCACTGGAAAGTGCCGGCGAGAATTTTCCATAAGCGTGCAGGCTGTGGCCATTATTGAAGATGTAGCTGATTTCGGGATAGAGTTGTGGCCCCATCATGTTGCCAAAACCGATATCACTGAATGAAGTGTTGTAATATACACCCACGTTTATATTCAACCGAAACGCAGAAGGTGCTTTGATCACGCTGTAGCCCGCGCGTGCATTCAAACCCATGTAGCGCATTTTGTAACCTCTGGGTGAAGTGCTTGCGAAACCGAAAACATTATAAAAGCCGCTTACGCCGATTTCGATTTGATCTTTGATCAATGGATAAGAGGCGCTGCCCTTAATGGTCATGGCCATTTCACTGAATGGGGTAACGGCCTGTTGTCGATAGCTTAAGACGGTTAATCCAGCTCCGGCGCTGAATCGAAAAAGACTTTTACGGATGGTTTCATTCGCAGCATTGGTGGCTTTGATTCTGTATTGATTGAAATAAGATTTGGCATCGGCATTTACCACTCTAATGTTGAAGCTTTTGGTATCGGTACGAAACTCGTGCTTCACTTCGAACCCGCCGTTTTCATCGACTTTCACTTCCTTGCCGTTGAAAAAGAGTTGTTTGATTTTATTGGTAACGTGTCCATGAAGCAGGGTTTTATTCTGATCGCCCACGGTTTCAACCAAAATGACCTGATCATCCCATTCAAGAAAGCTGATGCCTTGATTCTTGAACTGCTTGGTGTCTTCGATTTCTGCATTGAAGCGAATGGCGCCACCGACTGATTCAGCTTGCTGAGCGTGTGCGTTCAGCGTGAACAAACCGACAAAACAAATTGCGAAAAGCGTGATGAACTTCTTGATTTTTTCCATGACGAGACTCAATTCAAGTATCCCGCTTGGAAAGATCGGGGTCAAGAATCAGCGTGAATCAAGAAGCAGTTTCTTACCGAGTTTCTCGGTAGGTGGCTCAACGATACTACGACCGCCGAACTTTTGACTGTTTCCGTTTTTGCCAGCGTGTTGCTGCTTGGTCTTATGTTTACTGAAGTGTGGTGCGCGCGTATCGCCACTGCCGTAGTTTTTCTTCGCTCCGCCAACCACTTCTGAACGGCGTTTTTCGCGCTCATACTCACGCAAAATCTCGCGGTGCTCGGGCTTGTGAGGTTGAAGCAGTGCTTGCTGGATTTTGCGGTCTTTCCATTCTTTTGCAACAAACAATGGTTTCATTCCCATTGGGTTGTAGCCAGTCCAATACATTGCTGTAGCAAGTGTCATCGGTGTCGGGATGAACGCTTGAACTTGCTGAAGGTTCCAACCTTGAGCACTCATGTAGTCGTAGACCTTTTCCATTTTCTCATGAGTCGTACCCGGGAACCCCGAGATGAAGTAAGGAACAACATATTGTTCTTTGCCGGCTTCTTCTGAAATTTCCTTGAAGTAGCTGACGAACTCGTCAAAGTTGGCGAGTCCCGGTTTTTTCATCAAGTGAAGTACTTCTTCGTCAAGATGCTCAGGCGCCACTTTCAAGTGACCGCCGACGTGGTGACTGATCAACTCACGTAGATACTCATGCCCGGCTTTTTTGTCTGAAAGCGCAAGATCATAGCGAAGGCCTGAGGCAATGTGAATTTTGCGAATGCCGGGGATTTTCTTCGCTTTTTTAAGCATTTCAATTTGAGGCGTGTGATCGTGCTGAAGTTGCGGACACACTTTCGGGTGAACGCAGGAAAGCTTGCGGCACTTGCTTTGAATTTCCGGGCTTTTGCAGCGGGTTTGAAACATGTTGGCAGTTGGGCCACCGATGTCTGAAACAATGCCTTTAAAGCCTGGAACCTTGTTCAGGTCTTCCACTTCCTTGAGCACGCTTTCAGTCGAACGCGATTGAACCACGCGACCCTGGTGAAGGGTGATTGCACAGAATGAACAACCACCGTAGCAACCCCGAACCGAGTTTACCGAGAAACGAATCATGTCAGCTGCCGGAATGCGGTTTTTGTATGACGGATGTTGTTCCTTGGTGAAAGGCATTTCATATACGGCATCCAATTGTTCCGTACTCAAAGGCAATGCGGGTGGATTCACCACGACTGCATTCTTGCCCGTGTATTGAACCATGCGTTTACCGTTGAATGGAGATGCTTCGTACTCGATGAAGTAAGACATCTTTGCGAATTTTTTCTTATCGTCGCGCACTTCTTCAAAGCTTGGAATGGTGAGGCGCGGTTCAATCGTACGGGCGTGATCTTTTGAAGTCACAAACGCGATGCCTCGTTGGGTCTTGATGTAATCAAGTGCGCGCTGAGTAGCGGGGTGATTCAAAGAGACCGGGCCACCGATTTCTTGTTCAGCAAGTTTGAACTGCTCAACCATCATGTCGGTTGTGCGTTCACCCATTCCGAATACGACAAATTCTGCGTTTAATTCAGACAAAATCGAAGGACGCACGCGGTTCTGCCAGTAATCATAGTGGGCAAGGCGACGCAATGAAGCTTCCACTCCGCCAACCACGATGGGCGTTTCAGGAAACGCTTGGCGAACCAGATTGCTGTACTCAATGGTTGCGTAGTCGGGACGGTGACCACCCATTCCGCCTTCCGAATACATGTCGTCAGTACGGCGTTTTTTATTTGCAGTATAATTATTGATCATCGAATCGACGGTGCCGCTAGATACACCGACGAAAAGGCGAGGACGTCCCATGCGCATGAAATCAGTGACGCCGTCTTTCCACTTTGGTTGAGAAATAATGCCGACACGCATTCCAAGTTTTTGCAAAAATCTACCAAGGCAAGGAATTCCAAATGTCGGATGATCTACATATGCATCACCACTGATGAGCAAAACGTCGAGCTCATCCCAGCCCAGCCATTCCATTTCTTTGCGAGTCGTGGGTAAAAACTTTTTACAGGCCTCGCGATAGACAATTTCGTTTGTGATCGGAGTTGCGTGTGCTGGTTTGGGTTGTGGCTTTTGGGGTCTCATTTCCGACGGATTCTATCAGAGATTGATTCCAAGCGCAATTCATTTTATTAAATTGTTTTTATTCAATTCGGATAATTGGAGCGTAAATCTCGCCCATCACATTACGGTGTAGTTCTGAGACTAATGATTCGTGAATTTTAGGGTAAATGGCATCACGCCAGCGTTTGCCACTGGTAAAATAAGTGTCGTGATCAAGGCGGGTCTTGCGGCCTCCCAGTTCGGTGAGGCGAATGATTTGTCGGCCATTCGAAGTATTCTTGAGTAGATAAGTATATTCAATGGTTCTAGTTTCATGGTCGATCTTGCTGATTTCCATCGCCGCAGAGATTTTACCCAAGCGAAGAATTTTCAACAAAATGAATACGCCCATTCCTTCATGAGCATTCGGCACATCGCCATCGCCGTAATAGACGTTCTGATCTCGTTTTGAATAAGCAAAATCGAATTGAATGTTTTTCCCCGACCATGAATCTTTCGGGCTAGAGCTCAAATACGCATTCCAAACGTTGTCGATTGATTCCTTAATTTCAAAAGCCATGTGGTTGTAGTGATATTTTGAAGGGTCAAGCTCACCCGCCACTGAAAGCTCGAATTGATCGTAACGGGTGTACTGATCAGCTCCCATTTTTTTAAGTTTTCGGGACGTGGTTTTGTTGACGCGAGAAAGATCAATGAGGCTCGATTTCATGGAAAACAAGTTGTCTCCTGAAGAAGTCGTTGGAAGGGCGGTCAATAATGCAAAAATGAGCAGTGTGGCCCTTTTCATGAAGCAAACTCTATTAAAACAGTCGGCCAAAGTCCATTGCCATTTTCGGTGAGGTGATGAATCATGAATTATGTCTAAAAAATCAATCCTGCCCACCATTCAAAAGTTGATCGAAGTTATTGAAATGCGCATTCCCACGGCTTGCGCCGAAAGTTGGGATGCCGTTGGTCTAGTCTGCGGTGACCCGAGCAAGAAGCTGACCGGTGTGGTGATCGGGGTTGATCTCACGGAAGCCTTGTTTGAAACCGCACTGAAGAAAAAAGCAAACCTGATTGTGATCCACCATCCGCCGCTGTTTCCGAAAGGCCGTGGTATCACTCGTCTGGTAAAAGGTCGCGATTCTGACTTGAATACGATTCTTCTAAAAGCTTACGAAAAAAATATCAGTATCTATGTTGCTCATACCAATTTCGATCGCTGCGCACTTGATGGGATGATCGCACTTGCCGATGATCTTGGTGCGGAAGCGATTGCACGTGTTTGGGAATCGCCAGAAGAAGGAGAGACCCTTCTTAAAAAGCTCGTGACCTATGTGCCAGTTGAACAATTTGAAAGTGTTCGCGATGCGCTTTTTGGAATTGGTTGTGGCCATATCGGCAACTATGATTCTTGTGGCTTTGCAATCGGAGGAATGGGTAGCTTTCGTGGTCTGAAAGGTTCAAAACCAACCATTGGTAAAGTGGGCGAGCTAGAGCAAGTTGAAGAAATTCGTTTTGAAACACTCTTCATTGCCGGCATGGAAAAGGTCGTGATCGAAACCCTTCGCGATGCGCACCCCTATGAAGAAGTCGCGTTTGATATTTATTCGATCGAACAGGACCCGGGAATGAAGGGAATGGTGTGGGGGCTCGGTTATGGTTTTGTTGCTGAGCTGAAGAAACCGGTCAGCTATGCCGAGTTCGTGAAGCGCGTGAAAAAGGTTTTCCATGTGAACGCATTTCTCACCCATCAGTTCGAACCAAAGCAAGTTCGCAAGATCGCGTTCACTCCTGGAAAAGGGTCTTCGTTTGTTCGTTCAGTCGGTAAGCACCAGGTTGATGTCTATATCACGGGTGAGGTGGGTTACCACGGCTCGCTCGAAGCTGCTCGCAGCGGCGTTAATGTGATGGAACTAGGCCACCGTGAAAGTGAACATTACTTCCTGAAAACCATCGCTTACTGGTGCCAGGAGTGGGATCTTCCCCATACCGTGATCGATGAGCGTACTCAGCGAATCGTCTAAAAAAAGTGCTTTTTGGAATAAAGTTTTGCGTCAAAATTCCGATATAGATGAGGTGAGACTTATCAACGGGGTAGATGACTTCTTGGAAAATTCCAATGCTTTCAGTACGTTGACTGAAGGTGAACGGGGTCTTTTGAGGAAGGTCGGACAGACGCTGTATTTTCAAAAAGACGAGATGGTATACCCCGAGGGGGCACCCGGTGATTCGATCTATTTTTTGGTGAGTGGTTCCATCAAAATCACTCGTTCCGGTACGATCTTGGAATTTGAGAATGAATCTGGAAGAGCGTTCGGCGAGAGCGGTTTCATTGATCAATGTCCTCGTTCGGCCACCCTGACTTCAGTTGATGATTCTGAGTTTTTAGTTTTTAAGTCAGAAGAT
>CALPVV020000077.1 GCA_943327105.2 Nitrosovibrio sp. Nv4 | reverse complement strand
TGTCTTTTCATTCTTCTTTGTCCTCTCGCTTTTGCGGGGAATGAAAAAAATGATTCGTTGGTTTTGAGAATTCAATTCGGGTCTGAACCAACTCAGTACGACCCCCTTTTTCTTGAAGATGGAACCGCCCTGCGTCTTGCGGCCAATGTAATCGCGACGCCCTTTGAGTATGATGGGGCAGGTAATCTTCGTAATGGACTTGTTAGCGATTACTTGCTTAGTCGAGACAAGAAAAAATACACGATTCACTTCAAGAAAAATTTGAAATGGTCAGACGGGGTCAAGTTTCATTCTAATCAGTTCATCGCGGCCGTCAGGCGTTTGGTGAACGAGCCTGTCAAATCTGCTTTGTCTGATTTGTTTCCAGATTTTGATCTTCAAAAAACGAGAGTGATTGACCCTTTAACGGTTGAATTGGTTTTAAAAACACCTGATGCGCAATTGAAAAACTGGCTTACATTGCCGCCATTTTCGCCGATTCGTGATGACATGATTGAATCTTTTATCAAGCGAAACCCGGTTGTACCTACACTTGCGGCATATCAAGTGGTTGACTATAAACGCGAGTCACACCTTCTTTTGAAAAAAAACCCGGAATTTGAAGGGGCTGATTCGGTTGCTATCGATCAGGTGAAGATTGTTTTTTTGAAAGATGAGTCGTCATTGTATCCCTTGCTTAGGGCAGGTGATCTTGACATTCTTTGTAAGGTTCCGGTTTTGCAATACGAGCAGATTCGCAAGGTATCAAAAGTGACCGATGTGCCGGTTGAGGCAGTGACTTACCTGGGTTTCAATACGCGCAAGCCGCCATTCAATGAGTTGAAAAATAGAAAAGCTTTTCTTGATCTGGTTTCAATCAAGAGAGAAGAGTTGGCCTTGATGTTGAAAACAGGTGAGTTGCCTGCAAGAACGTTTCTACCTCAAATCTTGATGCAATCACCTGTTCAGGCGTCAGGCTCCATGATGCCGAGCTCTCAAAATAAGAATGATGAACAACTAGATAGGCTCGTATTTAATGTCCAGTCAGATGGTGGATTGAGGAATGAAATGATCCTGCAATTTCTTCAGAGTAAATTGAAGGACCGCTATTCCTGGAAAATGAAGATTGAAAATCTCGAGTGGAAGGCTCACTACTCAAGACTGAAGACTGCTCCAGATGAGGTATTTAGGTTTGGTTGGCAAAATCCGGTAAGTGACCCTTATGTGGTCTATCAGGTATTGAAAAGTGACAATGTGAATAATTTTACCGGATGGAAAAATTTGGAATACGACCGACTGGTTGATGAATTAAGGCAAGAAACCAAAATGGTGAAGAAAGCCAAATTAATTGAAAGATTAGAGACGATCTTGGCCAAAGAGGTTCCTGTTGTACCAATTGTTCACCAGGTATTGAGGTTTGCTAATTCCAAACGGATAGAAGGCTTCCGTGCGAACCCGTTTGGAGTGATCTTGTTTCGCGAACTCCGTTTCGCAAAAAAAGTGAATTAAGCGTAAACCTTTTCTTTGTGTTCGTGCATTTCCTGGCAACTAACGCAGAAAGTTGAAAATGGACGAGCTTCCAAGCGGCGCTTCTCAATCGGTTCTTCGCAGAATTCGCATTCTCCGAATGAACCATCTTGAATACGCTTGAGAGCGGTATTGATCTTAGCGATCATGACGCGTTCGCGATTGCGAAGCTCAAAGGTCAAGCTTTGGTTGATTTCGCTGGCTGCAAGATCTGCCTCATCTGGCAAATCGTCAGTTGAAATATTGAGATCGTTCTTAATGCTGGCTTTACTATTATCGAGCAATCGCTCGCGTTCAGCCAACAGTATGTTTTTGAACTTACTCATGGTTTGTGTGTTCATGCTACATTTTCTCCCCTGATTACGTAGTTGATAAACGAACAACCCATTCTAAGTTCCGTCGCATAAACAACTGCGCGGGCTCTTCCTTAAGCTTTGTCGTCAGTACTGCGGATCGACAAAATTTAGACGGTTTAGAAGTATTTATAAGGAATCCTAAGGAGGTTCAATTAATTTAAAATGAAGATTTTATTAGATTGACAATATCTGTCAAGTATAAGGGGTTTTTGAATGGTTAAAAACTCTGAAGTCGAACAAAGAAAACAGCAGAAAAAATGGGGAAAATAAGTCATTCTGTGGCGCATGCCTTCAACTAAGAAAACTTCTAATACATCTGTGATCATCCTCGCTGCTGGTTTGGGAAAGCGAATGTACTCTTCATTGCCTAAGGTTTTGGTACCGGTTTGTGGGCGTCCGATGCTTTTCAATTCTTTGTTGGAATTGGAATCAGTCATTCCCAATGCGCATGTTGCGATCGTTGTTGGTCATCAAAAAGAAAAAGTCATCGAACAAGTGAGCAGTCAGAACTTCAACTTGAAGATTGAGTTCATTGAACAACCAGAACAAAAAGGCACAGGTCACGCAGTGAAGTGCGCCATGGCTGGCGCATGGGGTAAGCGGGCTGTCTTGAATAAGGAAAATGTATTTGTTCTTTCGGGTGACTTGCCTCTTTTGTCAGCAGAGTTGGTGAAGGAAATGAGCGAGCCATTAAAGCGTGGTGTGGCGATGAAGCTTTTAACCGCGGTTTTGAATGACCCATTCGGATATGGTCGTATTGTCCGAAAAAGTAAAAAAGGCCCAGTTCTTCGCATTGTTGAGCAGAAAGACGCGACTGCGCGTGAAAAAGAAATCAATGAAGTGGGTCTATCAATCTATACTTTTCAGGCCCAGTTTCTCGCTTCAGGCGTTGAGGCTTTGAAGAATAACAATGCACAAAAAGAATACTATCTTACTGATCTGGTTCAGGCGGCTTCAAGCAAGAAAAGAGAAATTGAAACCAAGATCTGGGAAAATGTTGATGATGTACGCGGAGTGAATAATCCGTTTGAGCTTTCGCAGGCTGGTGAAGTGTTGAATTCAAGAATCATTCGTAATTTTGCAATGCACGGAGTTCGCTTTACCTCACTTTCAAACTGCCGGGTTGAGCCAACCGTTAAAATTGCAGCGGATGTTTCGATCGGTCCGGGTGCGGTACTTGAAGGTAAGACTGAAATCGCTTCGGGAGTCACCATTGGTGCAAATGTAGTGCTGAAAAACGTCAAAGTAGGTGCTGGAGCAGAAGTAAAAGCCGGTACCTATGGGGAAGATTCAATTATCGGCGAAAACGTGAAAATTGGTCCCTATGCCCATCTTCGTCCCGAAAGCGTTGTGGGTAAGAATTCTAAAATCGGAAATTTTGTAGAATTGAAAAAAACAACCATCGGCGAAGACACTTCCGTTGCTCATTTGAGTTATCTGGGTGATGCAACGGTGGGGTCACATGTGAATATCGGCTGCGGTTTTGTAACCTGTAATTTCGATGGCCGTATCATCGATGGACAACGCAAGCACAAAACCACCATCGAAGATCACGTCTTTGTCGGCAGTGATTGCCAGACGGTTGCTCCTGTAACTTTGAAAAAAGGCTCTTATGTCGCTTCGGGCTCAACAGTAACTGAAGATGTACCAGAAGAGGCGCTGGCAATCGCACGCTGTAGACAAGTAACTAAACCGGGTTACGCCAAGAAGTTGAAGGAAAAATGAATCACGACCGCGAATTAGACTTTGATTTTGACTTCGAAATTATTCGGGAGAGTGCGGAACCGGAGTCCCGCCCTGCATCAGCACCGTTACAGGGTGATGAAGATCACTTGCCTCATTTTGTAGTTCGTTTGAATGAACCGCAAAAAGAGGCGGTTCTGACTACAGAAGGTCCTCTCTTAGTTCTTGCTGGTGCCGGTTCCGGAAAAACCCGAATGCTCACCAGTCGCATTTCATATCTGATTTCGGTTAAAAAAGTTCGTCCATGGCAAGTTTTGGCGGTGACCTTTACCAATAAAGCGGCGGGAGAAATGCGCGAGCGCGTTTACTCTCTTCTCGCTGAAGTGGGTATCAATCATTCAGAAATTCAGGGGCCACTCGACATCGGTACCTTTCACGCAATTTGTGCAAGAATCTTACGCCGTGAAGCAGATCGATTGCCATTCACCAAGCCATTCGTCATTTATGATGATGCCGATCAGTTGAGTCTATTGAAGGGTATCGTCAAATCTCTCGGGATTGATGAAAAGGTTTATTCGCCCAAAAGTTTTCAGTACGTAATCAATCGAATGAAATGCGATGCTCAGGAGCTTGATGATTATCCAGGCACTGGTCGTGGAATTGATCGAAAGTTGCCTGAAGTTTATGCAGCCTACAAAAAGGCGATGATTGAAAACAACGCGATGGATTTCGGCGAGATGATCACCGCAACCTACCGGTTACTTCGCGATCACAAAGATGTTCGTGAAAAATATCAGCGTCGCTATCGTTATATCCATGTTGATGAGTATCAAGATACGAACCGTGCTCAATATCTTTTACTTTCCATGTTGGCGAGTCCCGAACATGGTGGCCACGGCAGTATCTGTGTGGTGGGCGATGAAGATCAGTCCATCTATGGTTGGCGCGGAGCTGACATCAATAACATTCTTGATTTTGAACGTGATTATCCCGGCGCTCATCTCGTAAAACTCGAGCAGAATTACCGTTCAACGCAGACCATTGTCGAGGCTGCTTCAAAGTTGATTTCTCATAACACTCAACGCAAGAACAAGACGCTCTTTAGTGAAGAAGAGGTTGGTTCGCCGATTGTACGCATTTCTTGCCCTGATGATCGCTTTGAAGCTGAGGCAGTTGTGAAAGAAATCAGAAGACATATTCAAGAGAATCCGTCGCTAGCTCTTGATGATTTTGCAATTATTTATCGAACTCATGCTCAATCTCGTTTACCCGAGGAATTTTTACGCCAAGCGAAGCTTCCTTACAAAGTGATCGGTGGTCTTCGATTCTTTGACCGTAAAGAAATCAAAGACATGATGGCGTACTTGCGTTTTGTGAGTAATTCTTCTGATTCGGTTAGTTTTAAAAGAATCATCAATACTCCTGCACGTGGGATTGGCAAGACTTCGCTTGATAAGCTTGATGCGGCTTGGGATCGACAAGGTTCAATCTGGGATTTTCTCACCAACGAGGTGAACCACGGCATTGTATTTTCGGGTAAAACCCACAAAAAATTCGCTGATTTTCACCGAATGGTCGAGAACTGGACGAATATGCAGCCTACAATTCTGATGAGTGAGTTGTATCACCGCATTCTTGATGACACTCGCTATGTTGAGTCGTTGAAAGAAGAAGCGACTGAGGAAGCTCTGGAGCGCGTAGAAAACTTGGAAGAGTTCAACTCGGTGGTGCTTGAGTTTGAAGAGCGTGAGCTTCAGGGGTTATCAGATGAAGAAGTGGCTCGTCGCAAACCGCTTCTTCTGGGTAAATTCCTTGAGCAGACAGCGCTTGCTGAATCGCCTGACACTGATGGTATGGCTTCAAGTGTGCAGATGATGACCTTTCACGCGTGCAAAGGTCTTGAGTTTCCGGTTGTGTTCATGATTGGTGTTGAAGAGGGGTTGTTTCCGTCTGTTCGCAATGGTGAAGATGATGAGGATTCAGAGGTCGAAGAAGAGCGTCGTCTTTGTTATGTCGGTATGACACGAGCTCGACAATATCTTTACATGACTCATGCAACGTTTCGTCGGGTATGGGGAGAGACATTGTACCAATATCCAGCACGTTTTTTTGGAGAAATCCCCGAGAGCTATATGGAAGTCAGGGATTTTTCTAGAGAATCAGGTAGATTCTAACTCAATCAGTTTTGAGTTTTGAGGCAGCTTCTTTTTTCTTTTTGGCTTCGATGAGTGGAACAATCGAAAGAACATTGTTTGGAGTTTTTTTAGGCTCCTTGGCAGGCTTGATTTTCTCGATATAATTCTTGTAAGCCTTTTCAATCATGCGAAACGAATTGTTTTTGAATCCCATTAGCAAAATTCCTTTCAATAAGAATCTGTGACGGGAGAAGGTTAAATAAAATTATGCAACGCGTAAAGTTTATTTTGACTTATTAAACAAATTAAATTAAAAGCTAGAACCTATGAAAATGATTGGTTTTTTATTGGGTTCAATGACGGCGGTTGTGACGATCTTCTCGTCTTGTCAACCAGTCTCATCTACCAAAATTGCTTCAAATCATCAGCTTGAAGGCGTTCATTTAGTAAAAAAAATAGGAAGCTTCATCCATTAGTCCAGATTCATCCTCCCACTCTTCCTGTGTGGAAGTGTAGGTAACGATTTTTTCACCGATCACGGCACCATCTAGCATTACTAACATGACGATTTTCTTTTTCATGCGACCTCACCTTATTGTTAATGATAATCATTATCAATAAAAAGGCAAGGTGAAATTATTCGCCAATTCTAAGCCTTATTTTAATTATTTTTCTACAGGGTAGCCTGCATCAAGCCAGTCGGGAAAGCCGCCCTCATTGATACAAACCATGTTCTTGATGCCGAGTGAATCCAGAATACTCCATGCTGTATCTGCTCGTGCGCCAGCACGGCAGTAAATGTACAGGGTCTGAAATTGCATGAGTTCGTTCACATGTTTCATGACTTGATCAACCGGAATGTTGTGGGCTTGAGGAATGTGGCCAGCGGAAAATTCCATCGGAGTTCTGACGTCTAAAATTAGGTCGCTCTTAGTAAATGATTTCGAGGCATCATGCAATTCGGCAATGGTCATGGTTTTCATGCAGATATAATACGCTGATTTTTTGCCGATTGTCAGTGTTTTTTATGCTAGCCTGAGAGCCTATGATCGACGTAAATGCGGCATTAATTCAAAAGGTTGCTGAACTTGCCCGTCTCGAGCTCAGCGATGAAGAAGTTCAGGAATATGTGAAATCGATTGGCGATGTTCTGAAGCACGTTGAGCAATTGAATTTACTGAATACTGAGGGCGTTGAGCCTATGAATTACGGTGTCGATGGTTCGCTTCGTTTACGTGAAGATGTGGTTCAACCGCTTGAACCCAAATCAGACGGAAAACCAAGAATTCTTGAAACTGCACCTGAGTCTCTACATGACGGATTCAAAGTGCCACCAATGATTGGTTGATTCCTCAATGAAAAATTCCATGAATACCATTCAAGAAATTCACAATGCCTTTGATGCAGGAACTCTCACCCCGCTTGAGTTGACCCGCACGTATTTTGAAACCATCAAATCAAGTAATCACAACGCCTGGATTACACTTTGCGAAGAGCGTGCTTTGAAGCAGGCAGAAGAGTTGACCACTGATTTGAAAGACAAGCATGGCGGGAAAGTACCGCGTGAGGCTCTGCCATTGTTCGGAATTCCATTGGGCATTAAGGATGTCCTTACCATGGATGGCGTACGAACAACCTGTGCTTCAAAAATGCTGGATAACTATATTCCCCCTTACACTGCAACAGCGGTGATCAAGCTTGAGCATGCGGGTGCGATTTCACTTGGTAAACTCAACATGGATGAATTTGCCATGGGCAGTTCGAATGAAAATTCAGCATATGGTTCAGTTTTGCATCCAACTCATGCTGATCGAGTGCCGGGTGGTTCTAGTGGTGGTTCTGGAACTGCGGTTGCCGCTCACCATTGTGTTGCTGCGCTAGGCACGGATACCGGTGGTTCGATTCGTTTACCGGCTTCTTTTTGTGGCATTGTCGGAATGAAACCTACCTATGGTCGAATTTCACGTTATGGACAGATCGCTTTTGCGTCCTCATTAGATCAAATTGGACCGATGGCCAAATCAGTCCAAGATGCTGCACTTCTTTGTCAGGTGATGGCGGGAATCGATGCAAAAGATTCAACGACTGCTGATGTCGAAGTTGGAGATTGGTTTCAAACTGCAATTAAAACAAAGATCGACGATGCAAAAGGCCTGCGAGTCGGAGTGCCAAAAGAATACTTCATTGATGGTATCGATGATGAAGTGAAAAATGCGATCGAGTCAATGATTCAGAAGCTGAAGAGTGAAGGTGCTGAAATCGTTCCCGTGACTCTCCCTCATACCGAGTTTGCGGTGTCGACTTATTATGTGATTGCGGTGAGTGAGGCATCTTCTAATTTGTCCCGCTATGACGGCGTTCGCTTTGGTGTGCGTCCTTCTGAAGCGATGAAAGCCGTGACGTTGGTTGATTTTTATAAGAAAGTGCGTTCGAACTTCGGGGCTGAAGTGAAGAGAAGAATCATTCTGGGAACATTCGCTCTTTCCAGTGGCTTCTACGATGCATACTACCGCAAGGCTGCTCAGGTTCGACGATTGATGCGCACAGATTTTGAAAATGCATTTCAGCAGGTTGATGTGATCGTTTCGCCGGTCAGTCCATCGACGGCTTTCAAGCTCGGAGAAAAATCAAAAGATCCGCTGAAAATGTATCTTACCGATATTTTCACCATTCCTGCTTCCATGGCGGGGTTGCCAGCTATGAGTGTGCCGGTTGCCACCGATCATCAAGGCTTGTCGATCGGTATGCATTTGATTGCACCAAGATTCAAAGAAGAAATCTTGATCAAGGCAGGTAGAGTGGTTGAGCTTCTTGCAGGGGGTGTGAAGTGAGTGTTCAATATCTTGGGCAAACCGTAGATCACAATACGGAATTTGAAACCGTCATCGGGCTTGAGGTTCACGTTCAGTTGGCAACTGATTCAAAGATTTTCTCTTCTGCAAAATCAAGACTTACATTGGGTGAATCCGTATCTGAAGAATCAGTCAATGCAAACACCACTGAAGTGTGCGCAGGTCATCCCGGTACTCTTCCGGCATTGAATGAAAAAGCAGTTGATTATGCAATTCGCGCAGGACTAGCAACAAACTGTAAGATCAACTTGAAGAGCGTGTTTTCCCGTAAGCATTATTTTTATGCCGATTTACCAAAGGGCTATCAGATATCACAGTTTGATCTGCCTCTGTGTGAACATGGGTTTCTTGATATTGAACTTGGTGAACAGGGTGAAGTGACCAAGAAAATCGGCATCACCCGTATTCACATGGAAGAAGACGCCGGTAAGAGTGTTCATGAGCATGGCTTCAGTCTGGTCAATCTTAACCGGGCAGGTACGCCGCTGGTAGAAGTGGTGAGCGAGCCTGACATGCGATCACCTGAAGAAGCGGGTGCTTATTTGCGAAAACTTTATGCGATTGTAACCTGCTTGGGTATCTGCGATGGAAACCTTCAAGAGGGTAATTTCAGATGTGATGCCAATGTAAGTGTGCGCCCCAAGGGTGTGACAAAATTTGGAACGCGTGCGGAAATCAAGAACGTGAATTCATTTCGATTTGTGGAAAAAGCAATCGAATATGAGGCCGAACGCCAACGCCAGGTCATTCTATCTGGCGATCATCTTGTTCAAGAAACAAGGTTATATGATTCTCAAAAAAATCAGACCTATACGATGAGGGCTAAAGAAGAGGCTGAAGATTACCGCTATTTTCCTGATCCGGATCTTCTTCCCTTGGTGTTGGAATCGAGTCAGGTTGAATCAATTCGGGCATCATTACCGGAATTACCAGATCAAATGCGCGACCGATTCATGAAAGAATATGCGTTGACCCGTTATGATGCAGGTCTGATCACCTCGAATCAGTCAATCGCAAGATTCTTCGAAGAATCGGTATCGATTGCTGATGGCAGGAGTCTTGCTAAGACAGTTGCAAACCTTCTGATCGGTGAGGCGGGTCGTTTGCTCAATGAAGCGGCGGTTTCGATCGTCGAGTCAAAGTTCAGACCAGAGCATTTTTCAGATCTTGCTCGATTGATTTTGGATAAAACCATCTCGGTCACTGCGGCGAAACAGGTCGTCATCATTCTTTGGCAAGAAGGTGGTGAGGTTTCGTTGATTGTTGATCGAGAAGGATTGAGACAAGTGAATGATCTATCTGCACTCGAGCCGATCATTCAAAAAATCATCGACGATAATCCGAAGCAAGTAGAAGAGTTCCGCGCAGGAAAAGATAAAGTGATCGGATTCTTCGTCGGACAAGCCATGAAAGCGACTCAAGGCAAGGCGAATCCGGCCATGCTTCAAGAGCTGGTGATTCAAAAGTTAAAAGGTTAGCAGGAAAGAGGAATGATGAAAAAGTTAGGTATTGTTTTGGGTAGTTTGTTTGTGTTGGTTTTCGGCGCAATTATCGTGATTCCACTGGTGGTTGATGTAAATCAATATAATCCTCAAATTGTTAAAATCGTGAATGAGAAAATCAATGGCACGCTTGAACTTGGGAAGTTGTCGCTGAATTTGTGGGGTAAAATTCATGTCGGTATTGACGGTTTGGTTTTAAAGGACTCGAAAAGCAATAAGCTCATCGCTGTAAAAGACGCTTCATTTGATATGCCGTATTTTTCGGTTTTTTCCGGTTCACCTTTGATTACCTTGCGCATGGTTCAACCTGAAATTCTGGTAGTGAAGAGCAAAGAAGGCAAACTCAACGTGATGAGCCTGATGAAGCCGTCGGTCGAAACACCGGCTGAAAAAACTCAAGCTGAGGGTGCTCCTCAAAAAATTGCACTTCCTTCAATGGCCTTGAATGCCCATGTCGGTGTGTCGATCGAAAATGCCAAACTTGTTTACAAAGACGAGGGAATGGTGCTTTCAAATACGATCGATAATTTCAATTTTCGGGTGAAGGATTTTTCGCTCAGTCGTAAGACTGAAATTGAACTCTGGGCAGACCTGAAAACCAAGATGGGGACAGATTTGAAAGTAGAAGGTCCGTTGAAGCTGATTGCCGATCTCACTCCTGAAATATCAGATGGAGAATTCAAGAGCGCATCAGTGAATGCAACCTTTACCGCTGACGAACTGGCCATTGAAAAAGGTGATCTGTTCATTAAGAAAAAAGGTGTTCCAACTAATTTCAAATTCAGCGGTGTGATTAGCCAAGAAGTCTTGAAATTAAAACAGGCTGCAATGAAGTTTCATAACGCAGAAATCGTAGTCACGGGTGAATATCAGCAATCTGCCGGGGCGAATATCAAGTTTGACGCAAAACCAATTGATCTTAAGCCTTGGTCTGAACTGGTTCCGATGCTTAAGGAGTTCGAGCTCGAGGGTAAGGTATCAATGAATGGTGAAGTCAGAGGAACACCTGATTCGCTTCAGTATCTTGCAAATATCAAAGCGCAAGATTTTGCAATGAAGGGACCGAACCTGAAGGCAAAGCCGGTAATCAATGCGGAAATCATGATTGCCACCGATCGTGTTGAGAAATTTCAAGTCAACCTAAAGGGACCTGGTAATGAACTCAATTTAAGCGGTAAACTTCTCTCGTTTTCCAAGCCTCAATTGACATTTGCAATGACTTCTCCAAAAGGAATGGATCTTGACCAGTGGATCGAGTTTCCAAAACCGACAGCAAAAATTACCACAGAAAAAGATGGTAAGCACGCTGAGGGGACACAAGCGCCGAAGGCCGATTTTGATGCAATGCTTGAACCGGTAAGAAAAAATGAAATGATGAAAGCGATGACGGTAGATGGAAGCGTGTCCATTGCATTCATGAAGGCAATGAATGTTCGGATCGATGATATTGCCGCTAAAATTAAAATGAAAAATCTGGTTGCTGCATTGACCGGACTAAAAATGAAAATGTATTCAGGTGTTATCGGTGGGGCTTTTACGGTCGATTTGAAGCC
>CALPVV020000076.1 GCA_943327105.2 Nitrosovibrio sp. Nv4 | reverse complement strand
GCTTCCGTTGCTCCGGTTTTTCATAATTTAGGAGTGAGTCTCGGAGTGGGGCCGTATAGCAGCAATAACTCTTACGGAAACATGAATGTCGCCTTCGCCACTTTGTATGCATCTTACTATTTCAATGATGCTCTTAAAATTGCTGCATTCGGGGCTCTGCCGATTCGATCCAAGCCAGAATTGGATTTTGGTTCGTATTTAGTAATGGAACAATTTCGTGGAGTGGATGAGCGAATTAGTCTGAATCTCCTTTTGGGCGCACATCTTTTGTCCTATGTAAGTCCGACTGATGGTCGAAGGGTAAATGCCATGAGTGGCCCCCAAGGCGTTGAGCTCACATTCCGTGATTTGTTCTTCAATAATATGAACTTTGTCATCGGCGGGTTCTTTTATCCGAAACTGAATGAACGATCTTACTTGAATGCGTGGGTGCGTTATGGCTTGGGGCCTTATTTTGCTGAGTTGAACTTCATCGAGTGGCAAGAACCAAATCCATATTTTTACTCGAAAAGTTTTGGGGTTTCCGTCGGATTTCCATTGTTTAGAATCTTCTAATTCGATAGATTTAGCCCAAACTTAAAATTTAGATGAAAGGGTTAGTCATGGCGACCAAACGTCCTAAGATTTCAGTGATTGGTTCTGGTTTTGTAGGTTCAACTTGCGCTCACTGGGCGGCGAGCAAGGAGTTGGGAGATATCGTTCTCATCGATATCAACGGTGACTCTGCAAAAGGAAAGGCCCTTGATCTTTTCGAAGCTTCTCCAGTTGAAGGTTTTGATTCTAATCTTAAAGGCGGCAGCGACTACGAACTCACCAAAGATTCAGATGTAGTGGTGATCACTGCTGGTCTTCCACGTAAACCGGGCATGAGTCGTGATGATCTTCTTGCTACTAACGCAAAGATCGTAAAAGAATGCGCTCAACAAGTTGCAAAATTTTCTCCGAACTGCGTATTGATCATTGTTTCCAATCCACTCGATGCCATGTGCCACGTTGCGATGAATGCCACTGGCTTTCCACGCGAACGCGTAATCGGGATGGCAGGCGTTCTGGACAGCGCACGTTTCCGTTCATTCGTAGCAATGGAATGCAATGTCAGCGTTGAAGATGTTCAAGGTTTCACTTTGGGCGGACACGGCGATACCATGGTTCCAATGGCGCGTTATTGCACTGTTGGCGGCATTCCACTTCCACAATTGGTAGCGAAAGATCGTATCGATGCAATCGTAGATCGCGCACGTAAAGGTGGCCTTGAAATTGTAGAACTCTTGAAAACAGGTTCTGCTTACTATGCTCCTGCGGCGTCTACCATTCAAATGGTGGAAGCAATTGTTCGTGACAAAAAACGCATCCTTCCATGCGCGGTTCTTTTGAATGGCGAATATGGCGTGAACGACCTTTTCTGCGGAGTTCTCGTAAAACTAGGCTCTAAAGGTGTTGAAGAAGTACCTCTTCTCGAAATGAACGCGGAAGAAAAAGACATGTTTGGCAAGTCTGCGGCAGCAGTTAAAGGTCTTGTTGAAGACATGAAACGTCTCGGTTTGAACTAAAAGAAAGAAGATTCCATGAATATTCATGAATATCAGGCAAAACAAGTTTTAAAGCGCTTCAAAGTGCCCGTCGCTGAGGGTGTGCTGGTTGTTGGTTCCACTGATGGTGTGAGCTTTCGTCCTGCTGCTGATGTAGCGAACGATGCGGCTGCAGCTGCTGAAAAACTCAAAAAAGAAGTGAACCCATCGGTGTTTGTGGTGAAGTCACAAATTCATGCCGGTGGTCGCGGTAAAGCCGGCGGCGTTAAGGTCTGCAAAACTGTTGAAGATGTGAAAGTTGCTGCAAACAACATCATGGGTAAAGTTCTGGTTACGCCACAAACTGGCGCTCAGGGTAAGAAAACCCACAAAATCTGGATCGAAGGCGGATGTGACATCAAGAAAGAACTTTATCTCGGTGTGGTTCTTGATCGCGCTGAATCTAAAGTAGTGATGATGGCTTCCACTGAAGGTGGAATGGAAATTGAAGAAGTGGCTGAAGCACACCCGGAAAAAATCTTCCGTGCGGTGATTGATCCAGGCACTGGTTTCATGCCTCACCACGGTCGTTCACTTGCTCTTGCACTTGGTCTTCCGACCGAGATGATGAAAGATGCGGTAGCGTTCTTCAAAGGCGTTTATGACTGTTTCATGCAGATGGATTGTTCTCAGGTTGAGATCAACCCGATGGTGATCACTGGCGACAACAAGTTGCTTGCACTCGACTGTAAAATGAACTTTGACGAAAACGCTCTTTTCCGCCACTCAGATGTGGTTGAAATGCGTGATCTTCTCGAAGAAAACGCTCAAGACGTCGAAGCATCCAAATATGAACTCGCATACATCGCGCTTGATGGAAACATCGGTTGTTTGGTGAATGGTGCGGGTCTGGCGATGGCAACCCTCGACATCATCAAGCTCGCAGGCGGAACTCCGGCGAACTTCCTCGATGTGGGCGGCGGCGCTTCGAAAGAAAAAGTAACTCAAGCATTCAAGATCATCTTGAAAGACCCGAAAGTGAGAGCGATTCTCGTGAATATTTTCGGTGGAATCATGAAGTGTGACGTGATTGCAGAAGGCGTAATTGCCGCTGCAAAAGAATTGCAACTTACCGTACCTCTCGTAGTTCGTCTTGAAGGCACTAACGTTGAACTCGGAAAGAAACTTCTTTCTGAAAGCGGTTTGAAAATCACTCCGGCAGATGATCTAGCTGATGCTGCTAAAAAAGTCGTGGAGGCTGCGAAGTAATATGTCTATCTGGGTTGATAAAAATACAAAATTAATTGTTCAAGGAATCACAGGCTCACAAGGCCTTTATCATGCAAAAGGCTGTAACGAGTACGGCCTTAAGTTCGATGGTTCAAAAGTAGTCGGCGGCGTGACTCCGGGTAAAGGCGGCCAATCGGTCGAAGGTTTCCCAGTGTTCAACTCTGTGACTGAAGCGGTGAAAAAAACCGGTGCGAATGCATCGATGATTTTCGTTCCACCTCCAGCGGCAGCTGATTCCATTTGTGAAGCGGCTGAAGCAGGTGTGCCACTCATCATCTGTATCACTGAAGGTATTCCTGTTGCCGACATGATCGCTACCAAGCGTTTCGTGAAGGAAAAAGGCTCACGCCTCATTGGTCCGAACTGTCCGGGCATCATCACTCCGGGTGAATGCAAAATCGGAATTATGCCGGGCCACATCCATCTTCCTGGAAGAATTGGTGTCGTTTCCCGTTCTGGAACCCTCACGTATGAAGCGGTTTACCAGCTCACCAAGCTTGGCATTGGCCAAAGCACTTGCGTGGGTATCGGTGGTGACCCAGTGAACGGAACCAACTTTATTGATGTTCTGGAAGCGTTCAATGCTGACCCGAACACGGACGGTATCATCATGATTGGTGAAATCGGTGGAACGGCAGAAGAAGAAGCTGCAGAATACATCAAAAAACACGTGAAAAAACCGGTAGTCGGTTTCATCGGTGGTGCATCAGCGCCTCCGGGTAAACGCATGGGGCACGCAGGTGCCATCATTTCTGGTGGTAAAGGTACCGCAGAAGAAAAATTTAAAGCGCTCGAAGCTGCAGGCGTACGGATTTCCCGTTCACCGGCAACCATGGGCATTACAATGAAAGAAGCAATGAAAGGGTAGTATTATGGCAATCGAAAAAACATTCAGTATCGTAAAACCAAACGCAGTAGAGAAGAACAACATCGGAAAGATCATGGATCGTTTCGAATCTAAAGGTCTTCGTATTTCAGCAGCAAAATTCACAAAACTTTCCAAAGAAAAAGCGGAAGGTTTCTACATTGAGCACAAAGAACGCCCATTCTTCGGCAGTCTTGTTAACTTCATGACCAGTGGTCCGGTTCTTCTCATGGTTCTCGAAGGCGAAAACGCAGTTTTGGCTAACCGTGAAATCATGGGAGCTACTGACCCTTCTAAAGCGGCAGAAGGCACCATTCGTAAAGACTTCGCTGACAGCATCGAAGCAAACGCAGTACACGGCTCTGACAGCCTTGCATCTGCTGAGCGCGAAATCAGCTACTTCTTCGAACGTTCAGAAGTGATCGGAAGATTCTAATATGAGCAAGAAGATCGATCTCGATAAATTCAAGGATGTGATGGGCCAGTTGAAGACAAAACAACAACAGCTCAAGCTTTTGATGAATAAAGAAACTCTTAAAGAAGCGAAGAAGTATGCTGAAGCTTCCGGTAAGGAGTTGAAAGACCTCATCAAGAACACGGATGCGAAAAAAGTGAAAACCTTTATCGCAAAAGAAGCAAAAGAGATTCAGAAGCTTCAAAAACAAATTCCAGTTGAACTCGCGAAGTTCAGCAAATTTGTAAATGCTCAGACCAAAGAATTCGAAAAAATCCTGAAGAACGTGAATGCGATCAAAGGAAAAGTAGGTGGTGGAAAAAAGTCCAAGACTTCTTCGAAAAAATCTTCCACTTCAGTGACGACCGAAAAGTCAACCGTGGAAACAAAAAACGAGGAAGCTCCTCAGGCTTAACCATGGCTAAAAAAACGACAAAAACCAAAGTTACGGCTAAACCAGCCGCTAAAAAAGCAGCAGTTGTTAAAAAAGCAACTGCTGCTAAAAAAGCGACTGCTGTCATAGTCGAATCCTTGCTTAAGGCCGGGCAAAAAGCTCCAGTCTTCTCTCTTCAAAACGAAGCGGGTGAGAAAATTTCCTTGAAACAGTTTTCAGGGAAGAAACTGGTAGTCTATTTTTATCCAAAAGATGATACGCCGGGTTGCACCAAGGAAAGTTGCGATTTTCGTGACAATTTTGCACGGTTAAAAAAATCAGGTGTGGAAGTGATCGGAGTCAGTAAAGACTCTGTTGCCTCTCACTTGAAGTTCAAAACCAAGTATAGTCTTCCATTTGTTTTGCTTTCTGATCCAGAAGGTAAAATGTGTGAAGCCTATGGTGTTTGGAAAGAAAAGAGCATGTACGGAAAGAAGTACATGGGTATTGAGCGAACCACGTTCATCATTGATGAAAATGGTAAAATCGCAAAAATCTATCCAAAAGTATCAGTCACCGGTCATGTTGAAGAAGTAATGAAGGATCTGTAATGAACCACGAAGAAGCGAACAAGACTCACGTATCCTTTCAAGGAATCAAGAATGTTTTAGTGGTTTTTTCATCCCGTGCCCAGTCGTTTGACGAAGCCGCGCTTGAAAACTTCATTCACCACGCTTATCCCGGATGCAAAGTCTTTTTTCTTTCTACTAGTGGTGATGTGATTGGCAAAAAAGCTCCTGTAAAAGTTGATCTTTTGATTGATTTTACTCAGCCCGGAGCTCGTCAGTCACTGCTGTTTGCCCTTAAAATCAGACAGAAAACTCGTTATGCAATTGGAAGAAATGCTGGTCTCTATTTCAGAAGCAAGCTTTACGACCGTATTTATGACGATAAAAACGACTCCTCCAAACCAAAGGATTATTTGGAAGGGGAAACCTGGGCGCAACGAAAAGTGCTGGAACTCGCAGGGGTACCGGTTGTTCGCCAAGGTGGTGTGACTCCTGACCGCAGTAAGGAAATTGCGCTCGAGTTAAGACGCTGATCCTGTGAACAGCGTCGGGAATGACCGATGGCTCAACGGACTTTAAAAATCGCGCATCAAGCGTGGAAGATCCTCATTTCATTGAAGTTCGCCGTAGTGGTGATGGTTTTGCTTACTCTTTCGTTGATTACGGCAACGTTGATTGAATCAAGTGTTGATACGAAAACCGCTCAATACTTTGTATATCGTTCATGGTGGTTCTTTTTGATTCTCGCATCATTTGGTGCGTTGATTCTTGCGGTTGCAATCAGTCGTTGGCCTTGGCAAAAGAAACACACTCCGTTCCTCATGGCTCATGCGGGTATCTTGATGATTCTGGCTGGTTCTTGGCTGACTTACGTCAATGGTATCGATGGCAGTCTTCGTTTATCTGAGGGCGAAGTCAGTTCATCCGTAGAACTCGATCAGCAAGTGTTGGTTTTCAAGAAAAATGAAGCGATGAATTCGGTTTCATTTCCCTGGATGCCTGCATCGATGGCTAAAAACTTCAAACCGATTTCCTATCCTGAATTTGGCGTCAAGGTCGAGAAGTTCATTTCAGATTCAACGCCAAAGTTTCAATTTAATCCGGCTCCTACTGGAACGACTGAAAAAACCGGTGCAGCGGTACTGGTTAAAATTCTCGGTGCTCCCATGGGTGGAGCTCCTGAAGTCTGGATGTGGACCGGTGATCCGGCGTGGGCAACTCAGAAAATGGGACCAGCTCGGTTCTTGATTCGTTCAGAAGAAACGGTATTACCTCCAAGCGAACCCGGTGAGGCTCGTTTTGATTTTGTAGTGGGTAAGAAGGGTGAGCTCAAGTTCGAGGCAACTTCTCCTCGCGGTGAAAAGCGAGCAGGTAAAATCGCTCTCGGTGGTCCAGATCCGGTGATCATCAATCCAGGCTGGCGCATGCCAATCCAGTTGCTGGTGAAGCAATTCGTTCCAGTTGCACTCAATCAAACCGAATATGTGCCTGCAAAAGAGCGTTCTGACAGTCCGGTTTCTGCCATTCAAATCTCATTGATTGAAAATTCAGATTCCAAGCTCTGGCTGGGGTTGGGTGATCGTGCCGAATTCACCAGCCACTCTGTCGACCAGGTTTCTGTCGGTTATTTTCAGAAACGCGTGATTCTTCCCTTTGCGCTTCGATTGAAAAATTTCGAGATGAAGCATAACCCGGGAACAATGGATCCCGCATCGTATGCTTCTCATGTTCAGGTGGTTGATAGTCTTCAAAAGTCACAGTCAGATATGGACTCACTCGAGTCACACACGATTGAGATGAATGAGCCACTCAAGGTTCAGCACTACACTTTTTATCAGGCAAGCTATGTTCCTGATTTTCCAAAAATCACCACCACCATTCTTTCGGTGAATTATGATCCAGGTCGTTTCCTGAAGTACAGTGGTTCTCTCTTACTGGTTCTCGGTTCGATTCTTCTTTATCTTGCTAAAGCGGTTACACGAAAAAAGGCGGTTCCCCAGTCATGAAAAATTTTACGAAGATCTTATTTCTGGTCGGTTTTATTTCACAAGCTGCAATTGGTTCTGCTAGTGCAGAAGATGTTTTTCCTGAACCCCTGAAGGGTGCGAAAATGAACGACCTTCGTTTGGTGCCAACCCAGACGGGTGGGCGGTTGAAGCCATTCGATGAGTTCGCACGTGAAACAGTTCTTTCACTTACCGGAATGAGAAGCTTCGGGAAACTCGATCCGAGTGAAATGTTGATTTCAATGATGATCGAACCCAAGGTTTGGTCTGAATTGCCAATCATTCGTGTTTCGAATGATGAACTTAAAAAACAAATGTTGCTCGATCTTGGGCGTAAATATTTCAGTCCCTCTGAATTGATGAAAAATAATATTTTCCTTCAGTATGCTCAGGGTATTGAAGGGCAGGGCGGTCAGGTCACGAGTAAAGGCATTGATGTCACGACCAGTAAAAAAGATCCTCGCACTGAAGAGTTGAAGCGCGTCGTTGATCGTGTAACCCGTTTTCAGTCTTTGGTGGGTGGCCAGCTTTGGATGGTCATGCCTGACCAAGCGGTAGCACTGGTTGAAGGTCAAAATCAAAAATGGATCAACTTGAATGAAGCAATGAAACTTGATCATCCGGCAATGAAACCGGTGTTAGGAATGCTGAAGGCTTACCTTGAACGCAATTCTCAAGACTTCAATGAACAGTCTCAAATGGTAAGAGTAACGATTTCAAACTCAGTACCGTCCATGCAAGATCATAATTACAAGATCAAAGCAGAAGTCCTCTACAACATGCTTCGTCCGTTTTTACAGGCAATGATTTTTTATCTCATTGCCGGTATTCTCTGGATGTTTGCCACTGGTCACCGTTTTGCTCGAATGATGGCAAAATTCCTTACTTTTTCAGCGATGATCTTGCACGCCTTCGGGTTTGCACTCCGTTGTTATGTTGCCGGTCGTCCGCCAGTGACCAACATGTATGAATCGATCATCTGGGTGAGTTTTGGAGTCATGACGTTTGCCCTCTTGATTTACGCCAAACACAAACATCATATCCTGCTCACAACCTCAACCATACTTGCCGGGCTTTCGTTGTTTGCGGCAGATGCAGCACCGATGGTGATGGACCCGACCATTCGTCCACTCGTGCCGGTACTACGCAGTAACTACTGGCTCACGATTCACGTTCTGACGATTACCCTAAGCTATGCCGCTTTTATGTTGGCGATGGGAATCTCAAACGTTTCTCTTTTCCAATTCACCCGTGCAACAAGTGAAAACAACGAGCAACGCATTTCACTTCTCAATCAGCTTTCTTACCGTGCATTGATGTTTGGTACGGTCTTGTTGGCGGCAGGAACCATTCTCGGTGGAATCTGGGCCGATTATTCATGGGGGCGTTTCTGGGGTTGGGATCCAAAAGAAGTTTGGGCATTGATTGCTCTCCTTGCATATATGGCTGTTCTTCACGGGCGTTATGCAGGTTGGGTTGGTAAATTCACGTTCCCCCTTTGGACGGTGATTTGCTTTAGCACTGTTTTGATGGCTTGGTACGGAGTAAACTTTATCCTTGGTGTTGGTCTCCATTCTTATGGTTTCTCAAACGGCGGACAAGCGGTGATGGCATCTTTCATCGTTTTCCAGGGATTGTTCTGTGCTTGGGTTTCGGTTCGTAAGAAACAAAACTCAACTGGTACCCATGTCAAAGTCTGATTGGAAATCAATATTTGAATTGATCAAGCCTCAGTTTGAGGGGCAGTTTGAATTTGATGCTCCTTTGTCCAAGGTGACTTATTATCGCATTGGTGGGCCTGCTACTGTGCTGGCTACGCCTAAATCCCGCAAAGATCTTGAATTGCTTTCATCAGCAATTGCCCGTACCAGGGTTAATTTTTTTGTCCTTGGTTGGGGTTCGAATCTTTTATTCGCTGATGCTGGCTTTAATGGTGTCGTCATACGAATTAAGAATCTGTTTACCGAAATTGAAGAACTTCCCGGTTCGATTCTGAGAGTTGGTGCGGGTGTTGGTGCTTCCACCTTACTTCGCCGTGCGCAGGAAAAGGGCTATGGCAATCTTTCCTGTTTAACCGGTATTCCTGGCTCGGTGGGTGGCATGGTGGCAATGAATGCAGGCACTCACTTGGGTGACATGCGTTCTTTGGTGACCAAGGTCGAATCAGTCAGGCTGGGTGAGTCTGAAAGTGATTTACCTGTATCAACTTATATTCCTGATGAAACCAGCTTTTCCTACCGGAAAAATCATTTTCTCGGACCTCATGATTTAGTGACTCATGTCGAACTTCGTTATCATCCCGAAGATCCAACCAAAGTGAAATCTGAGATCGATGATCTTTATCAACGACGCAAACTCACTCAGCCGGTTGATTACCCTTCGTGTGGAAGTGTTTTCATGAATCCTAAAGGAAGAAGCGGAGAAGAGGGGGCCGGTCTCAATGCTTGGCAGGTGATTGATCAATTGGGGCTTCGCGGACACCGAATCGGCAATGCTCAGATTTCTGAAAAACATTCAAATTTCATTGTTAATCTTGGTGAAGCAAAAGCAGCTGATGTGATTGCATTGATTGACTTGGCTAAAAAGCGTGCTCTTTCGGAACTTGGTATTGAACTGCATGAAGAAGTAAGAATGATCGAATGATCATTCACTTCATTTTGAATTGTCTCAAAATCCCATTGAATCCGATTTTACACTTGTCAATCAACCGGTTTTGCTTGTGACCAAGCATTTCCAGTTTCAGTTTGACTTCCTCTGCTTTCATCAGTGCTTCCATGTAGGGAGTCATTTTCATTCCAGGAATCGGTCGGTGAGCATCAGCAATTAATCGTTCAATTGATTTTGATCTCATGCCGGCATCATCGAGTTTTTGAAGCGATCGTTTGAAGTTTGAGTCCGAACCCAGAATTCCAAGTCCATCTGATCCCATGACCACGGTAAAATCATTTCGATGCAATTGTTCGATTTTTTTGACCAGGTCTTCAATCTTTGCATCATGTAAGATCTGGTTTGATTCAAGATTGGCTTCGAATAAAAAATTGATTGGGTTTGATTTTCTTTTTGATAATCTTCTCAGCTTCTTGATTGCATCTTCATCAAGGGCATTGATGTGGCCGATGCGGATGATCGGAGGCGCGCAATCGACTTGTTTGCAGTTTTCAAGCGTTTTCCAGAATGTATTGTAAAATGAACCGGCATTTGCACGCTCATAGGCATGAATCCGAATCGGCATTTTGTTTTCACCCGAGATCCTGAAGATTTTTTTCAAGTTGGTTTCAAGTGTTTTTTTCATGTTCTTATCGATATCGGCTCCGTTTGCCAGATCGTTTGATTCTAGGATGCTTCCTGAAATATCAATTCCAGACATCCAGGGTTCATTGAAGTTTTTACTCAAAAGATCGAGGTTGTAATCCAGATTTCCCGCATTGCTACCGCCGTATAATTGCCCCCGTGGAATGGAAAGGAAGAATTGGGTCTGGCAGTCCTTCATGGAATATAATTTTTGCAAATTCGCCATGGTCTTCTTTTTTTCCATCATGAAACTCGGGACAGAAAAAATTGATTTGATCGATTCTGACTTGATTGCCTTTTCAAGGTATTTGCTTACGGATGCTTCAATTAGTTTTTCTTGATTAATGAATAGTTTGTTACGGATATTGGTCGATGCAAGGTATGAATCGAGTTTATTTGGATGGAATTCCGTAATTTCAAAAAAGCCTCTGAGAATGTCATCAGCAGTTTGTTCAGGATAACCGGTTGCCAGGTACTCGCTCAGCATTCGCAGTGAACCGTTCTCAATCAAATAATTGATTTGTTTTTTATTGAAACGGCTTAATTCTACTTTCTGAGCAAGGGGTCTTCTGTCGCTGAATAATTGAATAGCCTGAATGTCGCCAATTGTTCCGTTACTTGCTGCCTCGAGGTCCAGATAGCTGGGCAAATATTGTAGATGCTCGTGTTCGTTTCCAGCCTGTGTAGGGCGAATCGAAAAAGTAAGAAACAACGCGATGGTGGCGATTTTACGCACAAAGTTCATCAAGTTCTAATCGGTTGAGCGCATGAAAAACTAGTGTGATGTTTTTTTGACACTGTTGACTGATATTGCGCATCAGCCAATGCAGTGTTTAGAATATTTGGGATGAGATCTCACATTAAATATTCGGTTCCTCTGTTTTTGTTGATTGTTGTTGCCTGTGCCACATCGCCATTGGGTAGAAAACAATTTCGCTTTTTGCCGGAATCCCAAATGAACGAAATGGGGGCCAAGGGGTTTGATGAATTGAAAAAAACCACACCGATTGAAACCAATAAGGCGATCAATGATTATGTGAATTGTATTGTCAAACCGATTACCAGCGTTGCTGCCGATCAGATGAAGGTCGATCAATGGGAAGTGGTCGTTTTTAAGAATGACCAAGTGAATGCATTTGCGTTGCCTGGTGGAAAAATCGGTGTTTACACCGGTATTTTATCGATTCTGAAAACAGATGGTCAATTGGCCGCCGTTTTGGGGCATGAGGTAGGCCACGTGATTGCTCAACACGGAAACGAGCGCATGTCAGAAGGTCTTG
>CALPVV020000075.1 GCA_943327105.2 Nitrosovibrio sp. Nv4 | reverse complement strand
CCTCCTTTAAAAACCATATGTTCGAGGAAGTGAGACAGGCCGGCAGAATCAATGTCTTCGTGTCGGGTACCTGTTTTAACCCAGGCGGCTATCGCGACCGACATTAACTGCGGCGCTTCATCAACAATGAGCGTAAGACCATTCGGGTAAATCCATTTTTGAACAACTTGTTTCACCAGGGTGTGCCCAACTTTCAATAGGTATGATAGAGAATAAGTATGGCAAAAATCACGAAAAAAAAGGCCTCCAATGACGATGATTTGCCAGTCGTCTATAATCCCTATTCTACCGAGGTTTTGGAAGAGCAGAGCAAGTCAGCCGATCAATCTTTGACGGCAATTGACCCGCTCAAACGCTATTTGCAGGAAATCAAAAATTCGCCCGTCTTAACTGATGAACAAGAACAAGATCTAGCCGTTCGCATGCGCGAAAAGGGCGATGTCCAGGCAGCCAAGATTCTTGTTTCGGCAAACCTGAAGAACGTCGTCCGCATCGCCTACGAATATCGCTCGATGTATCACAACCTTCTTGATTTGATTCAGGAGGGCAACATCGGCCTCATGAAGGCGGTCTCAAAGTTCGACCCCACCAAAGGTGCAAAGCTCGGGTATTATGCGACTTGGTGGATTCGGTCTTATATTCTGAAATACTTACTTGATAATTTTAGACTGGTAAAGGTAGGTACCACCCAAGCTCAGAAGCGGCTCTTTTATCATTTGATGCGCGAGAAGCAACGTCTTGAGGCTCAAGGCATTCCGGCCACCCCGGCTTTGATCGCTCATCAATTGAATGTTAAAGAAAAAGAAGTCATCGAGATGGACCAGCGACTATTGAGTTCGAAGGCGGAAGTCTCACTTGATGCGCCGGGTTCAACAGAAGATACCCCCAACCCACTTCTCAACACCCTGATGGACAACCGTGAGGGTGCAGACCGCATTATAGAGAGAGAGGAATGGTTGAGGATTCTGGAAAACGAACTACCTATTTTTCAGAAGTCATTGAATAGTAAAGAGAAAATGATTTTAGACGCTCGCCTGCTCGCCGAGGAGCCCAAAACGCTTCAAGAAGTGGCTGACGAGTTTGGCCTGACGCGTGAAAGGGTTCGACAGATTGAGGCTAAACTCATTGAAAAGCTGAAAAAACAGCTGGAACCCTACCTAAACTGAAAATGTTGAGCACAAAATCGGGCTTTACACCCTTCCTCGATTCGTGATACCCAACTTAGACTAATATCAAATTGAAATAAGGAAATACCATACATGCAAATGGGAACAGCTCGTAAAACTGAAAAGAAAGAGAACACTGCGAAGATCGTTAAGGCTTTCGGAAACTCTGAAACCAACACTGGCTCTACTGAAGCCCAAATCGCGCTCATCACTGACCGTATCAACACTCTTCACCCACACTTTGAAAAAAACAAAAAAGATAACCACTCTCGTCGTGGTCTTTTGAAGCTCGTTGGCCAACGTCGTAAACTCTTGAAGTATCTTCAAGCGAAAAACGAATCTAGCTACAAGCAAATTCTAGTTAAACTGGAACTTCGTAAGTAATAAAATTTTTGTACTTTCATTCGAGGCACGCGCCGATTGATGTTCAACTCAAGGGTTGAAGTGGTGAAAAACCAAACATCAAGAAGTTCGCTGCCTCGAATCGTTTTTAGACGATCACGCTAACGCGCTCGTACAACTTTATCTAACTCTAATAAGGATACAACTCATGAACATTCAAACTGTCAGCATGGAACTCGGCGGGAAAAAACTCACGCTTGAAACCGGCAAAATGGCAAAACAAGCAGATGCTTCTGTATACGTTTCTTACGGTGACACCCGCGTTCTCGTAACCGTGTGTGCTGCTAAAGACCCAAAACCAGGCATCGACTTCATGCCACTCACTGTAGAATATGCAGAACGTTTTTACGCTGCAGGAAAAATTCCTGGAAGCTTTCCAAAACGTGAAGGCCGCCCGACTACTGAAGCAACGCTTGCTGCTCGTATGATCGACCGCCCTAACCGTCCACTCTTTCCAGAAGGTTTTCACTGTGACACTCAAGTGATCGCGACCATCATGTCACTCGATCACGAAGGTGACGCTGAAGTTGCAGCATCCATTGGTGCGGGCGCAGCTCTTCACATCTCTAACATTCCATTCAATGGTCCAACAGCGATGGTTAAAATGGGTCGCATCAACGGCCAATACATCGTCAATCCTAGCTGGAAACAGCTTCAAGAAGAAAGCGACATGGAAGTGGTCGTTTCTGGAACCAAGAACGCGATCATGATGGTTGAAGGCATGGCTAAAGAAGTACCTGAAGCTGAAGTGCTCGAAGCTATTCTCAAAGGTCACGAAGAAATTAAAAAAGTTTGCGCGATCATCGAAGAACTCCGCACTAAATCTGGTAGCCCTAAGCGTGAATTCACTCCAGCAGCAATCAATGCTGACTTGATGAAGCAAGTAGAAGCTCAAGCAAAAGAACTTCTCGTAAAATCTCTTAAAACTAAAGAGAAACAAGAACGTTATAAAATTGCTGGCGAAGCGAAAGAAAAAACTCTTACCGCACTCGTTCCTGCAAGCTTGAAAGAATCAGATCCTGCTGCTTACTCTGCTCAATCTGCAGAAGTAAAACGCTACTTCGAACTTCTTCAATTCAACTTGATGCGTGAAATGATTCTTACTGACAAAATCCGTATTGACGGTCGCGACAGCAAGACTATCCGTAACATCACCGTTGAAGCAGGCTTGCTTCCTAAAGTTCATGGAAGCTCACTCTTCACTCGCGGTGAAACACAAGTTCTTGCAGCCGTTACCCTAGGTACTGCTGATGACGAACAGATCATCGACAGCATCTATGTGAACACCATGAAGAAATTCATGCTCCACTACAACTTCCCTCCATATAGCGTTGGTGAAACTGGCCGTTTCGGTGGTCAATCCCGTCGTGAAATTGGTCACGGTGCTTTGGCTGAACGCTCTATTGAAGCAATGATGCCGAAACACGAAGCATTCCCTTACACTGTTCGTATCGTGTGTGAAACACTCGAATCAAACGGTTCTTCTTCAATGGGTTCTGTTTGTTCTGCATCAATGGCTCTCATGGATGCCGGCGTACCTTACCCGAAACCAGTTGCGGGTATCGCAATGGGTCTGATCAAAGAAGGCAATCGCGTAGCGATTCTTTCTGACATTCTTGGTGATGAAGATCACCTCGGTGATATGGATTTCAAAGTTGCTGGAACTAAAGACGGCGTAACTGGAATTCAAATGGACATTAAAATCGAAGGCGTTGATGCAAGCATCATGAAAACCGCTCTCGAACAAGCAAACCAAGGCCGTATTCACATCCTTGGTGAGATGTCTAAAGCAATCACCAGCGCACGCGATGAATTGAACGAAAATGCTCCACGCATCACCACAATCAAGATCCCTACCGATCGTATCGGTGAAGTGATCGGGCCAAGCGGCAAAATGATTAAATCAATCGTTGCTGCAACTGGTGCGAAAGTGAACATCGAAGATGACGGTACTTGTAACGTTTCTTCATCTGATGGTGAAGCAGCGAAAAAAGCGATCCAGATGATTCGTGACATCCTTGCAGAAGTTGAAGTTGGCCAAGTGTACAAAGGTCTCGTGAAAAAAATCACTGACTTCGGTGCATTCGTCGGCGTACTTCCGAACCAAGATGGACTTCTCCACATTTCTGAAATCGATTACAAGCGCGTAAACGCAGTAACCGACGTTTTGAAAGAAGGCGATGAAGTTGAAGTGAAAGTATTGGAAGTTGACCCTCAAGGTAAAATCCGTCTTTCTCGTAAAGCGCTTCTTCCAGTGCCTGAAGGATATGTTCCACCAGCTCCACGCGAACCACGCCCACAAGGCGATCGCGGTGATCGCGGTGGCCGTCCAGGCGGCGGACGCGATCGTCCAAGACCACGTAACTAATTTTACTCTCGAACGCTGTTCGAGAATCATTAGGTAAAAAATACAAAAAGAGGCCAAAACGACACTGTTTTGGCCTCTTGTTTCTTTATTTATAATTTACAAAATGCTGCGTCTTGCATCGCTGTGCATCAAGTGCGCGTTATTTCATTTTTTTTGCACACAATTAAAATCAATTATTTTTTTTGACTAGCATCATTTGATTTTGTTCTGCTTACGAAACCTAGGGGGTCTCGTGAAGAATATTTTAGTCATTACTGCTATTTCAATCATGTCCGTTCAAAGTGCTGCCGTTGCTCAAAACAGACTCAACGTTAGACTACCAAGCGCAAAAGCCAAAACTAGAACCAGAGCAGAAATGACGCCTTCAAAACCGGCGCCTACTAAAACAATTATTACTGACTCAGCTGGAAACACATCTACAGCAACCACCACTTTCTCACCTACGGTTCATGCAAGTTATACCGGAATCATGAGTGGTCCGATTCTAGAGTCTGAAGCAAATAGCAAAAACAATATTTCTGTCAGCAACCGCATTGCTGCAAAAGCTGATCTTACCGAAAACCTGGATGCGGGAATCCAGGCACGCTTAAATACTTCATTTACTGAAAATGGAGTTGTTACCAATAATGAAAACTGGCGCGTATTTGCTAACATCAAAAAGATTTACGCTGATGATCTTATCGACTTCAATCTTATGCCCCGAGTAATGCTTCCAACCAGTAACAGCGCACACAATCAAACTCTGATCGCTGGTCCTGAATTGATTGCAACCATGAACATCAATCCAAAAAACTCTCGCTTCAGCTTTGATTACAAGGCGCAGACTCAGAAAAACTTCTACTCTGACAAGCTCGCATCAAACGGAAGCATGAACTTCCTCTTGTTACACAACTTTGAAGCTTCCTACACCGTGGGTTCAACAACTGAAATCAACCTTGGTCTTTACCCTGAGTACACATCCACAAACAACGCGGCATTTACCAATACCAGCAATGAGTTAGATATTGGCTTTTCATGGAGTTTCTCAAAAGGTTGGGCGCTTAATCCCTATATTGCGACTGAGCTCAAAGGCCTTGATACTTCGAATCCAGGAAAACAAATGCAAGCAAACCTGATTTTGAGCGGAACTTTCCTCTAAAATCAGATCTTTCAAAATTTTGATCGACCGTCAATTTTCAAACACTCGCTTTTATAAACAAAGCGAGTGTTTTTTTTTACACATCTCCAACAACCTGATAACTTTAAATCATGCTAGAACAGTGGTTCCTCGATCTTGACGGCGTAAGATCAGGACCTTACCAGACAAGCGAAGTATTAAGTCTCGTTGCTGAAGGAGAAATTCTTCCCCATCACCTTATCAGTTCAGAACTGAAGAGTAAGGAATGGAAAACCATTCTCGAATGGCGACTTAATCAGAATAAAGATGAGAAACCAAAACCAGTCGTAGTTTCAGAACCTGCACATGTTCAAGCTCCAATTCAAGCTACTCTTTCACCTGAAAAAACGCCTGAGCCAGTCACCGTCGCGGCAATTGAGCTAGAACTTCCAAAAGCACCAAAACCGTTACCAGATGTCTCTTCTTCAAAATCAAAACGAGACCCGATGGCCGAAATGTTCGACATGCTTCAAAATACGAAGCAAAAAAGAGAACTAAAATCACACCAAGCACATACTCAATCAAAATCCAGTTCAACATCTTCCAGTTCTGGCTCATATCCGAACCTTCCTGAAAAATCAGGCTCACTCGGAAAAATCATCAGCGTTTCTATAGTGGTGACCATCTTGGGCTTTATACTTGGACAACTTTTTCAAAAACAGATGACCAAGGAGGCAAAAGTTGATGCACCTCCCAAAGTTGCAAGTAACCCAAGCCCCTCACCTTCACCTACCCCGGTCATCAGTGAGAAGAAGCTCGAAGTGATTGATCGCAGTAATGAAAAGATCACCATTCGAAGCCACGCACCAGAATCAACACTGAAGCCTCAAAATATCGCGAATGAACAACCTCGTGAGCGCGAAAAAGACAAAGAGATGCTCGACGACCTTAAAAAGGAACTTTCTGAGCTTAAGGCCCTCAAAGAAGAAATTCGCAATAACAACGATGGTGATAACGAACTTCCACCAGCCAACTCAAAAACAGACGAGAATGGGCAAGAAATCGCACCCGGAAATGCCTCAGCTGGATCATCGCCTAATGCACCTGGTTCTGAAGAAAACCCGAATAATGGAAATCAGGGCGAAGTTCACTATTAACGCAAAGGGCGTTGACGTAAACCCTCTGTCTTGAGAAACCCTTAAACCATGTTAATTAGCTTTGAAGGAACGGAAGGCTGTGGGAAATCCACTCTGATTCGTCATTTATTGAAAAAGTTCGATGCCCATAAAATTGCGGCAATCTCAACCCGAGAACCAGGTGGCTCACCCGTTGCTGAAAAAATCCGTGAAATCATTCTCAATGATGAGATGGACTCGTTGACCGAACTCTTTCTTTACGAATCGGCTAGAGCCGAGCACTTCGAAAAAGTAATTGCTCCGGCATTGAAGGCAAAAAAAATCATTCTGTGTGATCGCTTCACCGACTCAACCATAGCCTACCAGGGTTTCGCCAGAGGGCTTAAGTTATCGGTTATTGAAACATTGAATAAATTGGCAACTGAGGGACGCTCCCCCGAACTTACTTTTTTTCTCGATCTTCCCGTTGAAGAAGGTCTGGCTCGGGCAACGGACCCCAACAAATTTGAAAAAGCAGGAATTGAATTTCAGAAAAAAGTCCGTAAAGGTTTTCTCTACTCGATTCGTAAAAACAAAAAACGCTGGCGGGTGATCAAAGTGAAAAACCGCAGTCCAGAAGAGATCGCCGATGAGGTTTTTGCCATCATCATTCAAAAAACAAAATTGAAGAAAAAGGCGCGAAAAAAATGATCCCATCTCTACCGATCGCTCCAGCTCTCATCGCAGTACATGAAGACAAATTCTATCCGTTGATCGAAAAGTACGAACGCCAACAAAAGCTACATCCAACCATTCTGATTACCGGTTTAGATGGCGTTGGCAAGCGGAGCATGGTCTTACACCTGATTCAAAAATTATTCTGTGATCAACCAAAACAAAACCTGGAAGCCTGTGGAACTTGCAAGTCATGCAAGCGCGCATTGGCAAACCAATGGCTTGATTTAATGTGGCTTGAACCAGACACCGGCGAAGATGATTCCCGAATCGGCATTCACAAAATTGATGCATTTCGGGAATTGAAAACCAAACTTGGAATGGGACCAGCTGAAGAGCCATTCAAGATTGTGGTCATCACCAATGCCGATCGCATGACCCCACAAGCAGCCAATTCCATATTAAAAACACTGGAAGAACCGCCGCCGAACTGGGTTTTCATTCTTACCGCTACCGATGCCTCGCGCCTGTTGCCCACGATTCTTTCCCGTTGCATCGAGATCAAGCTTCGCCCGATGGACTCAAAAACAGTGTTCTCGATTCTTCAGCAAATTCAGGGCGCCGAACTTCAGCAATCCAGGGCAAAAATAGCCAGCCGTGCCGGAGAAGGAAGCATTTCACGCGCTCTCTACTTCATGGATGATGAAACCTGGAAAATTCGCGATCAAATTCTAGGACTACTCAGTAATCCCGCATCGGAATGGATGAAACTAGTCGAAACTTTTTCAAGCAGTCAAAGAACGCTACAGCTTTCACTTGATCTGATTGAATCCCTCATGATGGATCTGGTGAAACACAAAGTAGAACCCGATCATGTATGGGTAAATGAAGACCAAAAAGAGTTCTTGTTGCAATGGCAGGAATCGAAAAAAATTCCGACCGGCAGAATTCTCACGCTTTTGACCAAAATTGCAGAAAAACGTCAATTTACCACTCTTACGTTGAATGCAAAATTGCTCGCTCAAGAGACACTCATCCCCCTTTTAGAAACCATTGTTTCGTGAAACAATTTAATCGTGATTCATCTTCACGATATCGGAATACGGTTCAAGGATCGCGTTATATTGGAACACGTCAATCTAGGCGTGCCTCCATGCTCTTCTCTTGCCATCATCGGCCCATCAGGCAGCGGGAAAAGCGTTCTTCTTAAAATCATCGCAGGCCTGATCACCCCGACCGATGGAACCGTTCAAGTGAATTCGCAAAAAGTGAGCATGCTTTTTCAAAAGAACGCCTTATTCGATTCTTTCACGTTGCTTGAAAATCTTCTGATCCCACTGGCCGAAACCATCGGTATCCGTGGTGAAGAAGCAACTGAACGCTCGATGAAAATGCTGAAAGCAGTGGGCCTTGATCATGCGGCCAAGCTTTACCCGGACGAGATCTCAGGTGGTATGCAAAAACGCTTGGGTATCGCCCGAGCCTTGATCATTGAGCCTGAAGTGATTCTCTATGATGAACCCACAGCTGGTCTTGACCCGATCACTTCAAGATCGATCGCTGATTTGATGATTGAACTTCAAAACATCAACAAAACAACCATGGTTGTAGTCACCAATGATTTACAACGAGCCTACCAAGTTGCAGATCAAATCGCGTTTTGCTCGAATCATACCATCACTGCCGTTGGAACTCCGACTGAAGTAAAAAACACACGCGACCCGATTCTACGAAAATTCATCTATTCCAATGCCCTTGGAGCTGAATTATGAGCATCCGTTTTGAATCGGTTTCGAAAAGTTTCGGAACAAAAAAAATTCTCGACGACGTCTCCTTTGAAGTGACTCGTGGAGAAGTTTTATTCATTCTCGGCAAGAGCGGCATGGGAAAATCGGTTACGCTCAAACACATCATTGGTGTTTTTGCGCCCGATGCCGGCAAAGTTTTTGTCGATCAATATGAAGTGAGCGCAATGACTTCTGGTGCAAGAATGGATGACCTTACGCTGGTTAGACAGCGTTGTGGAATGGTATTCCAGCATCCTGCCCTGCTTGACTCGCTGACCAACTTTGAAAACATTGCATTCGGACTTCGCTCTAAACAGTATTCGCAAAAAATCGGTAGAAAATTGAGCGAAGAAGAAATTCGTGACGTGGTTCTCGAAAAGCTTTCGTTGGTTTATCTTGAACCAGAAATCCTTCAACTCTACCCACACGAAGTTTCTTATGGCGTTCAAAAGCGGGTTTCAATGGCGAGAACACTTGCACCGGGCCCAGAATATTTACTTTTTGATGAACCCACTACAGGACTCGACCCGCTCAGCACCAGTTCGATCAATGCGCTCATTTCAGAACTTTCCAGAAAGCTGAAAGTCACCAGTATCATTGTATCTCACGATATGGCCTGTGCTCTTTCAATTGCCGATCAGATCATGTTTCTGGATCAGGGCAAAATTTTACTCATGGCTCCGCCCAAAGAGGTGATCTCAAGCGCAATTCCGCTTGTTCAGGATTTTTTCAAGGAAACCATGGAGCTCTTACCTCCGGACTGGAGTCTTGAAAAATGAACATCGAAAGCAAAGTCACCAGCGCAATGGAAGGCACCACCCATACGCTTAAAGCCGGGGTCAACACCTCGTTCGCCGTTTTCGTGAAAACTTTGGAAGAACTGGGCGGTAGCTGGATTTTTTTCATGCGCATCATTCGCACCTTCCGTAAGACCTCTGGTTATAAAGAGGCCATCATTCAGCAAATTGCTGAAGTTTCGACTCGCACCATTGGAACCGTGATTTTTGCCGGTATTTTTGTCGGTGCCATCTTGGTACTTCAATTCGATGTCATGCTTCGCCGTTTCGATGCTCAGACCCTGCTTGGCGGGCTAAACACATCCGCAACCATTCGCGAAATCGGCCCGATGATCATTTCATTTTTACTTGCGGGTAAAATCGGTGCTTTCACCACCGCCGAGCTGGCGAACATGCGGGTGACAGAACAAATCGATGCGGTAGAAAGTCTTGGCGTAAGCCCGATACAATACCTCATCATTCCCCGTTTTTTTGCCATCGTATTTTCTTCAGTTGTTCTGCTCGCGATTGGTTTATCGGTCAGCGTGGTCGGTTCAATTCTAGTCGCTCAATCCTTTAGCGGCATGAACATGTACCAATACATTTCATCGATTCCTCGGTTTGCAGGCGCATGGACTATTTTTGAAGGTCTGGTTCGCTCAATTATTTTCAGTACCATTGTTGCAAACACCTCGACCTACAAAGGGTACACCGCATCGGGTGGCGCACGTGGAGTCGGTAAAGCCGTCACTGAAGCCGCAATCTATATCAACGTCTACATCGTAGTAGCTAATTTCATTTCTTCGTCGTTGCTGGAATGGATTCATGATCTGGTGTATTGGTTCATCAGTCTTGCAGAAAGGTTCTTTTTCTAATGGGAATGGGAATCTTCGATCGTCATTTGAGAACACTTTATCTCGCAGGCTACCTGATGAAGCGACTCGTTCAGCAGTTGGCAAAAGGTCCGCACCGTAAAATTGAAATCATGGACCAAATGGAAATCATCGGAATCGGTAGCTTGCCGATCATCACCATTGCAACCGGTTTCACCGGTCTTGTAATGACCAGCGAAATTGCCTGGCACATGGACTTCGCACTCAGCAACGTTTCAATGATTCCGGGTTTTACAGGGCAATTTGTGGTGCGCGAACTGGGCATCGCAGTACCAGCCTTACTCATGGTTTCAAAAGTCGGTGCATCCCTGACTGCTGAACTGGCCAGCATGCGCATCACGGAACAACTCGACGCATTCAAACTTTTGAAAATTGACGTCATCTCCTATCATATTTTTCCTAGGTGGGCTGCTTGCACCGTTGCTACCGTTTGTCTGACGTTAATCTCAATCGCCATTACGATCATCATTGCAATGTTGACGGCCGTCACCAAATATCACTTCAATTCACAAGAATACTTCAACACGCTAGCGCAATTCATCAACTCATGGGACCTCGTCTGCGCCGTCACCAAATCGGCGATTTTTGGAACCGTTATTCCCCCGATTGCCTGTGCATATGCAATGAAGTGTGAAGGCGGAGCTCAAGGAGTCGGTCAAGCAACTACCGATGCCGTCGTAACTTGCACGCTCGCAGTGATCACTTTAGATTTCATTCTTACCGCTATTTTTAGTGCGGTTCTGTAAATTAACCGCTAAAATCTAATTACCATGAAATGGACAAATGAAGCCAAGGTTGGCGCTCTCGTAACCAGTACCGTCGTCATTGCACTAGGATTTGCATGGCTGCTCGGATTCAAAAACCCGTTCCTCGATCAGAACTACTTCTACGTGACTTACAATTTCGCGGGTGGAATCGAGCTCGGATCACACGTGCGACTTTCAGGAATCAAGGTTGGTAAAGTTGAAGAAATCGATTTCTTCTCACCGATGCCGAATCAAAAAGTTTCAATTAAAGAAGCCGGCAGTGCTGATAATGATAATGGTCTTGCTTACACGCCAGTCCGCTTGAAGATTTCAGTACGAAAAGCTGCCCTACCGGGCATTCGTAAAAACTCGAACTTTTATATCAATCTCGCCGGCTTGATTGGTGAGCGCTATATTGAAATCACGCCCGGTTCGATCGATTCAGCCCAACTTCTTGCCGGCGACACGGTTGCAGGTGTTGACCCGCCACGTATTGATCAATTGATTTCACAAAGCTTCAATCTTGCCGGAAAAATTCAAGAGTTGATTGAAAACAACAAAGGTGACATCACCAAGTCAATCGAGCTTCTCTACAAGCTTTCGAGCAACCTGAACAAGACGCTTGAAAAAGTCGATCAAAGCAAAGTGCTTTCGAAAGACCTCGCCCAGTTGATCACCAATCTGATGGAAATGACCAGCGACTTGCGTG
>CALPVV020000074.1 GCA_943327105.2 Nitrosovibrio sp. Nv4 | reverse complement strand
GCGGGAAGCTCTGTTCGTGGATAGACATGAAAAAACTCTTTCAAATCCTTGATCGGGCTATCCTTGGCGTTTTCAGTGCGAAAAGGAAAATAACCAGCTTGGCTGGCGGGATCAAAGGTATAGCGATGTTTTTCTTCGGAATTGAAGAAATCAGCCCATTGTTGATAGACCCGATTGACGAGTTCCATCTGAATAGGGTGATTGGTTATTACTGCAAACCCGGTATTTTTAAGAGATTCACAGAAGCGTTCGGCTGAACCGGGGGTACCATAATTGACTTTGAGTACTTCCATGAATCTAATTATATAGCACCCGGTCAAAACCTTGACAACTCAAGAATTTGTCTAAAATAGCCGATTTAACAAAGGATGAAGATACTATTACTCATTCTTGCCTTGGGCTTTTCGACGCCGGAATCAAAAGTAGATCGGCAGCCCTTTTCAAGTGCGTCAGATGCAGACTGTAATCCTGAAGAAACAGCCAGAAAAATTGTGGCAGGAAAGTATCAACCTCGGAATATTCTATTTCATTACGGTAAAAAAGAGATTTTAAAGAAGGATGTTCTGGCCGGCACCGTTCCACAAAATGACTGGGACGATTATATCATGGGTGAGAAAACGACGTATCACTTGAAACGGTTCAGGCGTGGATTATATGGAACCGAGTATCTTGAAAGTGCAGATACTTTTGGTAGTTCCACCTATGACGGATTGATGGAGATTCAGATTGAAGAATCGTGCCTGGTGCCCCAGCGCATAGCGACCATGTTTGGTTTGGCTCGTACTACCATGTTCAAGAAATGGTATGAATCGAAGTTGTTTGATCAAAACTTCGATGTCTGGAAAAAAGCATGCTTTGAAAGGGATGGGTCACCAAAAATCAATCAATTTGAGTTTTATCGAAATCCAGAATCGGGAATTAATTCAAACAAAGAAAGTAATTGTGAAAAGGTGGTAGCGGAATTTTTCATTGAAAAGAATTTTGCGATCATTCAGGACAATGCCGGTGATCTGACACGCAGTTGGGCAATAAGGGATCGCGATTGTATTCATAAAATTTCTGGTTCAAGTGCGTTCTGGTCAAAGAGTTTTTCAACGCGATCAGAGCTTTGGAAAAATCAGTGCAAAATGAATCGGAATCATAGGAATAATGTGCGGATTTGGTTCAAGGCTATTGCTGAAGAGGGGTATTTTTCTTCTGATCTGGAGCGATTCTCAAAAATGATTGCGGAAGTCAAAGCACCTGAAGACAAGGTGGATTGGGAGACCGATGAAACAGATCGATTCGCAGCGCAAGATTTTGCAAATACTCTTTCATCAGTTGGAAGGATATGTGAAGCGAAGGGAAGAAAAAAAGAATTACAAGAGATCATGTATGGTCTTGCGGAAAATGTTGATCAATTACAGTCATCGGATGTAGAAATCACCTTGAGGTCCGCGTGTCGATAAAAGAAAATAAACTTCAAAAAATCGCATTGAAAATCCGTCATCATCATCGAAAGGGGTCCAAGTTAGACGTCATCAAAAAAAGACTATGGATGCTTTATCATGAAATAGTCAGGGATGATGTGACCATACGGGCGGAATCGCTTTCTTATTTTACATTGTTTTCGATAATGCCGATTCTGGCAGGGTTGTTTCTTGTGGTCAGTGCCTTTTCGCAATGGGCACCGGTGCAGGAGAACTTCCAAAATTTGATCAAAGGCATCTTAGCTCCATTGCCGGAAGAGCATAGAAAAAATCTACTGCAATTCATTTTTGAATTTAAAGATGTATATTTAGCCAAACTTTCAAGTGCAGGAGCAAGTCTTGGGATTTTTGCGGTTATTGTATTGATTGGAATCATTGGTAAAGTGTTCATCAATTTGGAAGACTTGATGAACCGAATTTGGTCGGCAACCCAAAGTCGCCCTTGGGCTGATCGGATTCGTAATTTAATCCTGGTGATGGTGATCTTGCCATTTTCCATTTTTGTCGCTCTTTCCTTGCCTGGATTGGTGAAGCATTTTGGTGGGGTCAGTCTTGGGGTGTTTGTTGAACGAGGCGTTCCTGCTATTTTGTTATTGAGTTCTTTGTTCCTGCTTTTCAGGTTCTTCCCGAACGTGAATGTAGCTCCAAAAAACGCTGCAAAAGGTGCATTGCTAAGTGGGATATTATTCTTTTTTTCAAACATCTTTTTGAACTATTATTTCAAATTCGGAACACAGACCGCTTACGGTAAAGCGGCTGTAGTACCCATCGCTGCATTTTTCATCTATGTGTCCTGGATCATCATCATGGTCGGTGCTGAATGGAGTTTTGTACTTCAAAACGAACAAGACTACACAGACGAGACGTTGAATCAACCCAATCTTCAGACAGCAGCTGTGCTGGTTAATCTGATTTCAACATGCAAGAAACGACATGATTTTGGTAAAGCACCGATTTCCGAGCATGAGCTTCAAAAAGAATTGGGCGTTAATCAAAAAACCTTGAGTGCTGTAGTGAAGTTTCTTTTGGATGCGGAAGTTATTCTGGTATCAACCAGAATAGAGGATAAAAACGAAGTGAAAATTTATTCGTTTTCCTACGATCCATCCCGTCTTGATCTTATGAAAATCGTCAAAGAATTCCTCGAGATTGATCATAAACAACAGAAATTTGACGTTAATGAAGTGATCAAGCTGATCTCAACGAAATAATTGTGTGTCAAAATAAACACATCTCTTTTTTTATAAAAGTTATGTGTAATATAATAAAAGCTTAAAAACCTCTTCACGATGAAGAGGGGAGAACGATATTATGGCAAATGACAGACAAAGACTTTACGATGAGTGCAAAATCAAGCTCCTCAAAGTTCGCCAAGAAACCATGAATGGGTTGCAGGCCTTGAACCCGTCTCTTGCTACAGAAATGATTGGTGATGAAGCTGATCTTGCTTCTGCTCACATCAGTCAGACTCAAGCACTGAATCAACGGGATAAGTTTTTGGCAAAAATCAAAGAAATTGATGATGCCCTTGCCCGCCTTGAAAATGGGACCTACGGAGTTTGTGAAGAAACCGAAGAATTGATCGAAGAAAAACGCCTGATTGCAATCCCATGGACTCGTTTGAGCCTTGAGGGTGCCGAAGTTCGTGAGCGCGAGCAAAAGCGTTACGATCAAAAGCTTGCGTAATTTAAAACCTTTTCTTAGTATGCCTTCATGACTCTTTTGAATAATGAAGGATTACGCGTTTTCTTTTCTGGAAGAAGACGTTTTCAACTTGCCTGGATTTTTGCAATTTTGCTTTTTGTTTTCGCAGATTATTACCCTTCTTTGCCGGGTATTTTGATGTGCTTTGTAGGGGCGACCCTTCGCTTTTATTCGAGCGGATTTTTAAGAAAAGAAGCAAAACTCGCAGTCGGTGGCCCGTACGCTTACACGCGAAACCCTCTTTATCTTGGAACATTCATCATGGCACTTGGGGCAACCATCAGTGTGGGTGCGATCTGGCTTTCCCTGGCTATGGCATTTGTGTTTTTTCTCAACTATCACTACGTCATTGAACATGAAGAAGGAAAACTTCCTTCTTATTTCGGTTCAAGTTACCTGAAGTATTGTGAAATGGTACCTCGGTTTATTCCCCAATTTAAACGCCCAGCGAAAGAAGAATTGATGAAGATCAATTCAGATCCAGTGGTTTATTCCTTTTCGTATTCTTTGGCAAAAAAGAATAAGGCATTTGAAGCTTACGTGAGTTTTGTCGGAATTATTTGTGGAATGGCGCTTTTGGTTTACATCAAAAAAAGCATTGGTCTTCAGTGAGGAGTTTCAGCGTAAAGTACGCTGACGATCTCTTGATAGATGATTTTGATACTTGCCGCAACTGGTACCGAAACTAACATACCGACTAGCCCATAGAGTTCTTGCCCAACTGCTACAGCAACTAACAGGGTAAGAGGGCTAAGGTTTACCAGTTTTCCAACCATGATTGGAAAAATAAGGGTGATATCGATAGCATTTACGATCAGATAAACCAATACCACTGGCCAATTGAAGCCGAGTAGGATCAGAGCAGGAATTACTCCTAGAATAGGACCAATATAGGGCAGAATATTGGTCACACCAGCAATCAAAGCCAGAACAATTGCATAGTCAGAGCCACAGATCAGCAATCCGATATAGGTAAGCAGTGAAACCAAAAAAGCCTCTATGGCCTTTGCGCGAATGAACTTTCCAAGCGATAGACTAGTTTTCTTTAAAGTAGTGACCACTTCTGAGTAGTGATTTTGTGGAACTAACTTTAAAAGTTCTCTACCGTATTTTTGACCATCCTTAAGAATAAAAAATGAAAAAATTGGAACCAAAAAGGCAGTAGAAGCAATGCTGCTTAGGATGGTTGTTGCATTTGATAATAACCAAGTTGTTGATTTCAGGCCGGCTTGAGAGACAAAAGTACTTAAACCAAAATCAAACTCGATATTGAACTTGTGCTTAATCAAGGTTTCAATATTTTGAATCTTAATAATCAACTGATCGCTGAATGCTGGAATGGCTTGAGCAAGGCTTGTCCATTGAGTGAGTACGATACTGGTCAGGCCATTTAATGCCAATACGACGAAAAAACCTGAAAAAACAAAAACAATAGCGATAGCCAAGGTTCGGGAAACGTTTCTTTTATGAAGTATTTTGACCAAGGGGGACAAAAGAATCACATTCAATACAGTCATCAAAGAGATAAATTGCAGTGATGGGGTAATGAAAAAAACGGCGAACAAGAATGAAATAACAACAAAGAAGAAAACCAGCTGGCTACGTGAATTGTTGTTAGTCATTGATCTGATTCAAATGGGAACGATTAGTTCTTTTGGCAGCCGATCCAATTTTTATCATAGCCTTCCACGCATTGTGGGGCTTGAGAAACATCGGTTGCTGGAACAGCTGGGATGTTTGCTTTGTATTTTGGAGATGCTCCCATGAGGGCATTATCAGACATGTCCATCAAGAACACGGTGAGAACGATACCAAAGCCGGCCAAAATCAATCCAGCAAGGGTTAAACCAACTTTTTGAACTTTCATTTCTGCGGGAGTCATAGAGCAGAGATTAACTGATTCCCTATGAAGAATCCAGTCCTGAAATCTGACTATTCAAATCTAAAAGTCGATGTTACAAGAACTCAGTAAGGGGGGTGTCGTTTTGTCAACTATCTGTCGATTCGGATTGGTTTCATTGTTGTTAATGAGCACCCCTGTAAGCGCATTTGATAACCGTTCATTATGGTCAAATGAGTTCCAGTCCTCTGATTCTCAAAATCGAAGCACTGAAGATTATATTCCGCTTACCTGGGGGATTGATTTTTCAGGCTCTGCACCTCGAAGTGAAAACGATGAGCGCCTTTTTTCGTTGGCTTCGGTCAAGAAGATGGTCACGGCCGCAACTGCCCTGAGAGAGTTAGGCTCAGACTTCAAGTTCAATAACGAATTCACCGGCGAGTTGGATGAAGCGCAAGCAGCTATTTACTCGCCTTCATTTTCTGTATCGGGTGATCCGACATGGGGCCATGAGGCATACGGTGAAACACTGAGAACAAGAGTTTCAAAGGTAGTTCAAGAGCTTAAGAAACTTAAAGTTAAAAGAGTGGTTGGCGAGATTAAAATCAATTTACTGAAACCCGCGATTGGACAGTTTTCACGGCCGAAAGGTTGGAAACCTTCCTGGCTTTTGGAGTGTTATGCCAGTTTGCCAACTACGGTAATGTTGAATGGCAATTGTGCACAGTTGGCTGTTTATCCAGATAAAAGAGCATTTTGGATTACTGAAGGGGTAAGCACGCCCATTGAAAACAATTTGGTGGTGACTGCGGAAGATTCACTTTCCATTGTGCCGGTTCTGGATTCTCTGGGAAAAGTTTCAAAATATATTTTGAAAGGTGGAATGAGCAGACCAAGTTCTGTTTATTTGCCAGTGCATTCCAATGAAGAATGGTTGAAGGCGTTGTTCATCAAGGAAGTTCGTACGGCCGGCATTGCTTATTACGCAAAACCATCAAAATGGATTCATCACTCGAATTTGACGCCTGTGTTTATAGATCTTGCTTCTAAGAATCTAAAAGAAATGCTCATTCCTTTTTTGCAAGACAGCATCAATATCGTGGGGGAGCGTCTTCACATAGAAGCACCAAGCGATTTACTGACATTGGCCTCAATGCTTCCTGATTCAAGTGACTATGAAAATGTAAAATTAGTGGATGGTTCAGGCTTGATGGCGGCAAATCAAATGTCTCCCAAAACCTTTTACCGGTTTTTGGCTGCATTACAGAATCAGCCATATTTCCAAGATCTTTACGCAGGTCTTCCAGTTGCAGGTGTGAGTGGAACACTAAGAAATAGGATGAACACCGATATGCTGCGAAATCGGATTCACGCTAAAACGGGAACCATTGATCATGTGGTTAACCTTGCTGGTTACTGGTTAAAGCAAGATCAAACATTGGAGCCCTTTGTTATTTTTTCAGAATCATCATTGTCATCTTCTGACGCAAGGAAGTTAGTTGATGGAATTGTTGACGATTTTGCCCGAAAAAATTGACCCCTGAGCAGAGTGGTTGTAAATATACCATATGCAAAATCTAAAGAATGAAGAACTCAAACGTTGGATTCAGGAAGTTGCTGATCTCACACAACCATCAAACATCTACATTTGTAATGGTTCACAAGAAGAGTACGATCGCCTTTGCAATGAAATGGTTGCATCGGGAACATTAAAAAAATTAAATCCAGAAAAACGTCCAGGAAGTTTCCTTGCGTGTTCTGATCCTTCAGATGTTGCTCGCGTAGAAGACAGCACTTACATCTGTTCTGTTAACAAAGCCGATGCTGGCCCGAATAATAACTGGGCTGATCCGGTTGAGATGAAATCAAAATTGAATCATCTTTTCAGAGGTTGCATGAGAGGCCGTACCATGTACGTGATTCCTTTCTCCATGGGACCAATTGGTTCACCAATTTCTCAAATCGGTGTTGAGATTACCGATTCACCCTATGTGGTCGTCAACATGCGAATCATGACCCGCATCGGAACCAAGGTTCTTGATGTTTTGGGTAACAATAGTTTCGTACATTGCTTGCACTCGGTGGGTGCCCCATTGGAACCGGGTCAGCAAGATGCCAAATGGCCATGCAATAAAACAAAATACATTACTCATTTTCCTGAAACCAAAGAAATCATTTCATTCGGTAGTGGTTACGGCGGAAACGCACTACTGGGTAAGAAGTGTTTTGCTCTTCGTATTGGTTCAAACATGGGTAAGAACGAAGGTTGGCTTGCAGAGCACATGCTCATTCTTGGTGCGGAATCCCCACAAGGTGAAAAAACTTATGTTGCTGCAGCTTTCCCGAGTGCTTGTGGAAAAACCAATTTTGCAATGTTGATTCCACCTACAACCATGAGTGGTTGGAAGATTACTACCATCGGTGATGACATTGCTTGGATCAAGCCAGGCAATGACGGAAGACTTTATGCAATTAACCCGGAGGCAGGTTATTTTGGTGTAGCTCCCGGAACATCTGAGAAGACGAATCAAAATGCGATGCTCACCATCCGTAAAAACACCTTATTCACTAATGTTGGTCTGACTGAAGATGGTGATGTCTGGTGGGAAGGTATGACAGAAACTCCTCCTGCAAAACTCATCGACTGGCAGGGACAGGTTTGGACGCCTGAAATTGCCGCTGAGACTGGCAGAAAAGCAGCTCACCCGAATGCGCGTTTTACGACACCTGCTTCCGAGTGCCCTTCGATTGATTCGAACTGGGAAAACCCGGAAGGTGTACCGATCAGTGCATTTATTTTCGGTGGCCGTCGCGCAACCACTGTGCCGCTGATTACTGAAACCAAAGATTGGGATCACGGCGTATATTGGGCTGCAACGATCGGTTCAGAAACCACAGCAGCAGCTGTGGGTGCAGTAGGGCAGGTTCGTCGCGACCCATTCGCAATGCTCCCTTTCTGCGGCTATCATATGGGTGATTACTTCGCGCACTGGATGGCGATGGGTAAAAAGATTCCAAACGCGCCTAAGATTTTCGGTGTGAACTGGTTCCGTAAAAACGACGAAGGCAAATTCATGTGGGCCGGCTATGGCGACAACATGCGCGTGCTTGAATGGATCATCGGTCGCGTGAAGGGAACTGCAGATGCAGTTGAAACTGAAATTGGTTTTGCCCCAACCTTTAAAGACATGAATTGGAACGGACTTCCAATTACAGAAGAACAATTCAAGCAATTGTCTAAAGTCGATGCATCGGAATGGACTGTTGAATTGAAACTTCAAGATGAACTCATTGAAAAACTCAAAGATCGTCTTCCGAACAAGTTTTTGGAGATTCGTAAATCAATCGAGGGTCGTTTTCGAAGCGCTAAGGCAGCCTTGAATGAAGTAACATTATAAACCCTTAAAGGGTTTTGAATTGAAGGGGAGAGCCGAGAAGGCCCTCCCCTTTTTTTGTTTAAACTCAATAATTACAATAGTTTAATTTTTTAATTTAATAAAAAACTTTTTTACTCAAGTTTAGTCAAATTTCTGCCGAAAGGATTCATGTAGGAGAAAACATCGTATGGGAAAAGGCAAGAAACCGGAAATGGCTGAAGTAGTTGGAATGCAACATTGCAAATGTGAAGGCTGTAAAAAGCCAGAATCAAAATTCACTTTTTGTAATGAGCACTATGAGTGGTTCAAGTTCGGCTTGATCACCAAGATGGGAAAGCGTGTGAATGATTTTGACAAAAAGCATGATCATTACATGGCCTACCTCGATAAGCAAAAAGCTTACAAAGTAGCGTAAAAAATTTGACGGAGTGATTGAGGGGTGATCACTCCATCTATTAAGTGTGGGAAACGAGAGGTTTCCCGAAAAGTTGTCGACTGACGCATAAATAAATGTCAGTTGGCAAAGACGCTGTACCCACCACCTCCTCAGACAAAGGCCCAAAGGACACTTAAAAACTGTTCTTTGGGTTCTTTTTTTTTTACCATTAAAATATGAAATGGTTGATTTTAAGAGGTTTGGTTCGCGAACAACGTCATTGGGGTGAATTCAAGGATATTTTCGAAGGAAAATTGAAGGAGCTGAACCCACAATCAAAAGTTTATACGATTGATATGCCTGGTTTTGGTACTGAAGTCAGTCGTGTTTCACCTAAAACGATTGCAGGGATTGTCGAAGATGTGAGATCGCGATGGCAAGAACTCAAAGAAACACGAGACGAAGAATGGGGAATTCTTGCGGTATCATTAGGTGGAATGGTTGCTGCTCAATGGAGTAGTCATTATCAGGATGATTTCAAAAAAGTAGTATTGATCAATTCAAGCATGAGCGGATTAAGCCCGATTCATCACCGCATGATGCCTTCGAACTATCCTAGAATCGTCAAATTATTGTTAAGTAAGAATCTGGTTGAACGTGAAAAGAAGATTCTTGGGATGACGACCAATCTTGAAATGCAAAACCTGATTAAACAGGCAGAAATTCAGGCTGAATACGGTAAAGATGTGAACCGCGTAAATGCGATCTATCAGATTCTGGCTGCGGTTCGATTCAAAGCCCCGAAAAAAATTCCGATTCCGGTTCTAGTATTGGTTGGTGAGGGTGATCAACTGGTATCACCGAAGTGTTCGATGGCGATTGCAAGACAGTACGGTGCAAAAATCATGAGTCATCCGACCGCGAACCATGATCTTGCAAACGACGATCCAAAGTGGATAGCAGAACAAGTGACCAATTGGAAGTAAGCAGGTTTTGAAAAGCGCCAAAAATCCACCAATTGCTTCAAGTCTTGGGCTGTGAAAAAATGATTTAGTCTTCTCTGCGTTTTAAAAAGGGAACTTGAATCATGAATAAAAACCAAAGCAATAGTCCTATCAGAACAGTTTCACCAGCGCCGACTAACAATGCGGCTCGCACTGCCCAGCCGGTTGCTCAGGCAAGACCAACTGTTAATCGAACTCCAATTCAACAAAATACAAGCCAGCAAATTCCTGCTGCTACCAGCGCAGAGTCTCAACAGATTCAGCAACGCCTTTGGGTAAAAGAACAAGAAGTTTCAGCACTAAAAGTTCAAAACCGTCACTTGATCGGAAAGCTGGAAGAAGCCGAAAAAAGCGCCCAACCAAACCAGATCAATACGCAAAAAATTGCAATAGAAGTTCAGGCCCAATTGAAGCCGCTTATTGGTGAAATTGAAAAAAGTTTAAAAGAATCTTTCGATATGCTGAAAAGCACGATGAGGGGCATCTATCAGCAAAGCCAGCGTGCACAGCAGGCGGTTGAAGACATTGGTGCTCATTCGCGTGAAGTGGAAATGAGAAATGCCGAGAATCGCAAAGCCGATCAGGTCTACTATCAAGAAAAGATTCTATCGATGGTAACCTCATTTGGTGAGCGAATTGAGCGACAGTTGGAAAACAGACTTCGAAATCTTGCTGTGGTAGAACTGATGAATACCAAGCAAAATGAAGTTCTTGCCGATATTGAAACCCTGAAAGGTGCGGTTTCAGAATTGATGGTGAGTAATGAAAGTCTTCGTCAGGAAGTGAAGATCTTGTGCAAAGAAACTTCACAGAGAAACAATACTAACATCGAAAAAATTGCAGAAATATTCGCAGAATCAAATCAGATGAAGCGCGATATCCTGCAAGAGGCTCAATATAACGAGATCTTCCTAAAAGAGAACCGAATTCCAGTAGAGACACTTGATAAGCCTGTTCAAAGTGAAAAACTTGTTGAATCACCGATTACCTTAGACTATCTCTAGTCTGAGATGATCTCGTCTTTGATTCGGAATCCGATCTACATTTGTTTTATAGTTTTGTTTTCATATGGATTCTTCTTGTGGGGCGCAAGCGTGCCCATGACCGGTGATCAGAAGGTCTATTTATCGATAGCTCTTGAAATGTTTGAAAAAAAGAATTGGATGATTCCAAGTCTTTTTGGAGAACCCAATTTCTTAAAGCCTCCATTTCAATACTGGGCAACCCTAATCGGTTGGAAGGTTTTTGGTTTGAGTTTGTTTGGAGCCTTGATTCCTTCGGTGTTGGCTCTTGTTGGAAGCGCGTTCTTTTGTAGTGGAATAGCCAAGCACTTGAAGTTGAAAAACCCCAGTCTGGCGACCTTGTTTTTTTCGGCAACGCTTGGATCGATGACGTATGGCTCAACCGCTCAGATGGAGATTTGGGTCGTATTTTTCATACTTGCCTCATGGTGGGCGGTATTGGTTGAACGATTGTTTCTCGCATATCTTCTGGTTGGATTGATGGCTTGGGTAAAAGGACCGCTTTACCCGGCATTATGGACTATCAGCTTTTTAGTATGGAAGCCCCGGTCGGTAAAACGTCTTGAGTTCTGGGTATCATTGCTGGTTGGTATTTTGATTGGACTAAGCTGGTATTTACTTGCGGCAGTCACTCATCATGAAGAAATGATGAGACAGTTTTTCTATGTCGAAAATCTAGGAAAATTGAATACCCATCAAGGAACGATTTATGGTCTATGGGGAGAGTTTTTTGCTTCGCTTCTTCCTTGGGCTGCCTTCATTTTGGTAGGAGCACTTCAACCAGAAACCAGAAGTAGATGGAAACAGAATCTACGATTTTATTGCTCGTTTGCGATCGTATCTGCAGTGTTTTTCACCTTTTTTCCTTATCGGGTTTATAGCTACTTGTATTTTTTAACTCCGCTGGCCGCGATGTTGGTTTCAGAAGTTGATTTTCAGTTGTCTCGAAAGATCAAATTCATCGCTATCGGTTTTTATGGAGTTTTATTCATTTCTCTCTTTGCCGTCATTCACATGCTTCAACTGAGTGGCTGGGTGGGTATTTGGATTGAGATC
>CALPVV020000073.1 GCA_943327105.2 Nitrosovibrio sp. Nv4 | reverse complement strand
TGATGGGCCCGTGTTGCTGGTGACATTGAAGTTTGTTGTGTCCATCGCTCCGCTGCTAGCGAGTAATTTTGCGACATAATATCCTCTGGGGTTACCATTGACAGTGATAAAGTTACCACCAATGTAAACATTGGTGCCATTGGTTACCAGAGTGTAAACAAATGTATTCGGGCTTGAGGTTGATGCTGAAGTGATTAAAGCTCCAGTCGTTGCATCAATGGTGATATAATATGGATACTGTGAACCGCGATATGCCCAAAAGTTTCCGCCTACATGAATTCTGGTTCTGTCATTGTTGTATGCAATCACGTTTACAATGTCATCCGGACCACTGGTGGAAGAGTTAAAGGTAGTATCCATGACACCAGTGCTTGAATTCAGTTTGGCGATGTATTTTCCATTACTTGATCCTCGATAGGTAGTGAATTTTCCGGCAATAACCATGGAACTTCCGTACACAATAATCGAATTCACGGTGTTATTAGGGCCGGTGGTGCCAGAATTGAAAGTGGTGTCGAGATTTCCTGAGGTCGTATCGAGCTTCATGATTCGATTCGCATTTGAACTGCCACGATAAGACGTGAAATCACCGCCAGCGTAAATACTGCTTCCGGATACAGCGAGAGATTTTACCATCGCGTTGGCTCCGGTGGTTTGGCTGAACGCAGTATCGAGCGCCCAATTACTGAGTGAGAACTTAGCCAGATAGGGAGAAGAAGTTCCACGGTAGTAGTAGAAGTTTCCGCCAATCGCCAAGGTAGAGCCTGAGATGGCAATGGCATTGACGGTAGAGTGGATACTGGCAGCTGAATTGAAGGTGGTGGTGTCGAGCACGCCAGTAGTTGCACTCACTTTTGCGAGATTAGCACCTTTAGTGTCGCTGCGATAACTGGTGAATGATCCGCCGACATAAAGTGAAGCATTGTCAGAAGTCAGGGCGAGGGCTTTAACTGATGGAGTGGTACCACTAATCGATGCCATGTTGTTGAAGTTGGTGGTGTCCATCGCGCCATTGGTAGTGCTGACTTTAGCAAGATATGCTCCCTTAATGTCAGTACGATAATTCGCGAAATCGCCGCCGACATAAAGACTCGCACCATCAGAAGTGATGGCAAGTGCCCTAACGTTTCCGCTTGGATAGCTGTTTGAAACATTGAATGTGGTATCCAGTACGCCGGTGTCCCAATTCATTTTCATCAAATACTTTTTGGTAGAGTCAACCGTATTCGACTGTGCACCTTTCCAGCTGGACATTGCTCCACCGACGTAGAGATTGGTTCCGTAGGTTGCAAGAGCATAGACTGCACCGGCCGGAGAAGTGGTTCCATTGAGTTGTGCGATTATACCGCCGGTAGTGAGACTGGCTTTAATCAAAGAGTTACCAGCAGTGCCTCCGTTTGATCCTGCGAAATCTCCTCCGGCATAAATTCCAGAATTTGCGACCAGCAACGCATAAACGTTACCCGCATAGTTGATGTTACAGTTAAACCCGGTATCCAGATTCCCGGTGGTCATATCAACTTTGATCAATGCCTTGAGCCCGGTGGTGGTTCGATAAGTGACGTTATTAGAAGAGCCGATGTAAAGGGCGGTACCGTTCACGGCCAAGGAATAAATGGTAGAACTGAGACCAGTGGTCTGAGTGAATGTGGTGTCAAGCGCCCCATTACTGAGGTTGATCTTGGCAATATTTTGAACAGTGGTGCCTTTATACGAAGTGAAACTTCCGCCGACAAACGCGAAACCTCCTGAAAGGGCAACAGCGTTGATGGTTGCACCTGAGTTGAAACCTTGAGCAATCGAATAATCCAGAACTGAACCGTTGCTGGAATTGACGGTAATGAAACTGCTCGCTACGGTTGGGTTCACCGTGGTGAATTCGCCACCCAGATAAATGTTTCCGTTCGCGTCGGTTGCTGTCGCATTCACGGTTCCATTCACAATGGTACCGGTATGAGTGATGGTCACCGATGCGGTCGCACTTGCAGAGTCAGTAACAGTGACCACAGTGGTTGAACCCGGATTACGAGAGCCACCGGAATAAACACCGGTTGAGCTGTTGATCGTTCCTGAACCAGAAGTAACGCTGTAAACATAGCCTGAGCCGCTTCCGCCGGCTCCGACAAAGGTGATGTTCAAAGTTGCGCCAGCCGGATAACTGAAATTGCCAGGAGAAAGACTCAATGCAGGCAAAGTGATCACGATTGAAGATGAGCAAGATGAGCTAGTGGTGTTTCCGGCGGTATCAACGCTCACGACTTTAAAACTATAAGTTCCGGTACCCAAGGTGAGGGTATAAGTGGTGGCCGTCGTCGACCCCAAGGTTGTGGTTGTTGCAGCGCCGGTACAAGCGCTCGTAGAATAAAGTTCCAGCTTTTGATCTGAAAGATCAGAAGCCGTTGATTTGACCCAGGTCACCGGTTGAGACGCAACTACTGAAGTGGAGCCATTCGTCCAAGCAAGGGTGCTGGCAGCTGTCGGAGCGGTGCTGTCTTTGGTCACCGCACTCGATGCACTGGAAGTGAGCGAAGAAGCATCAGTGATGGAAGCGGTAAAACTATGGCTTCCAGTGGTGAGTCCAGTCACGTCAACGGTAGTTGAAAATGCCCCAGCGGTACAAATAGGTGAAGCCTTGCTGACCCCATCAACACTGATGCTGACCGTTTGACCATTTACCAGTGTTTGAGTTGGACCAGTACAGGTACCACTGATTGTAAATGAAGCAGAATTATTTGAAGTGTTGATATAGCTATTGTTGGCAGGCGTGCTGATCGCAATCGTAGGTGCAGTATTGTTAACAGTGAAAGCTGTTGAAGCACTGGTAGAAGCAATTGCATTTCCGGCAAGATCTGAATGTGAACTAGCACCTGCTGTGAGTCCAACATTGCCACTTCCGCTACAGCCAGTGATGTTCACTGTTGCAACAGCTCCAGCGATAGAAGTGGTCTTAGTGCAGCCAGCAGTTCCAGTGCCGGTAAGCGTGATCCCGCTATTGATCGTAGTTGAATTCAAAGTACCTAAATTCGAATCACTGAAAGTAAGCGTATAGGTCGTTGTATTGGAAGAGTTTGCAACGGTGCTTCCTGTTGGCCCAGTAATAGTGACTGTCGGAGCAGTTACATCTTTGATCGCCGTTTTCGTTGCTGATGAAGAATTGCTCGCGGTATCAGTGATGGAGACTTCGAAGGTGTGCGATCCTTCATTTAAAGAATTAGTATCAACTGAGCCGCTGAATGTTCCTCCTGCAGTACAGGTTGCGGCTGCAGCAGTTACGGTATCGATTTTAATCGATACAGATCTTCCCGTTACCATTGATTGATTTGATTCAGTACAAGTTCCGGAAATCGCAAATGCTCCCGAAGTATTAGAGCTATTAATATAATTTGAAGCGCCAATCGTGTTGATCGAAATGGATGGACCGTCGTTGACTATCGAAAATGCAGAACTTGGTCCTACTGCAATAAGAGCATTACCGGCAAGGTCAGACCAGGCCGAACTTAAAATCGATATGCTTGCAGAACCATTACCATTACATCCGGTAACGGTCACAGTTCTTGCATTGGCACCAGTTCCAGTTACGGTTGCAGTACAGCCGCTGTTAGTGCCGTTGATCTGAATTCCAGAATTGATCGTCGAATTGTTGAGACTGCCCAAATTCGTATCAGCAAACGTAAGGCTATAAGTTGTACTTGCAGATGAATTAGCTGGGTTTGATCCCGATGGTCCGGTGATGGTCACACTAGGTGCAAGTGTGTCTTTAACGAAGTTAATGATGGTTGATGTTTTAGAATTACCAGTTTGGTCAGTAATGCTGGCAACTAAAGTATGTAAGCCATCTTGTAAACCCGTGATGGTGCTTACATCAATTGATGCTGAAAATTGAGCCCCAGTGCAGGTTGGTGTGGCTAGCGGTGTGGTATCTGAATCAAGTACAATAGTGACAGTTTGCCCTTCAACTTGGCTTTGCACTGATTCGGAACAACTCCCTGAAATATTCATTGGGTTCAAGATACTGAGTGAATTCAAAAAACTATTATTGGCAGGTGATGTAATTGCAATCGACGGAAGCGTATTGTTTACAGTGAATGTTGAACTATCCACATTTGCCGCCAATGCATTTCCGGCAGCGTCAGTCCAGATTGAACTTGCTGCAGAAATGGAAACTGTTCCATTTCCTGTACAGCCACTTACCGTTACTGTACGTGAAGTTAGACTGGATCCAGAAACAGTGGAGGTGCAATCGGTAGTATCTGATCCGCCCAAAGAAATCCCACTGGCAAGAGTTGAATTGTTGAGAGTTCCAAGGTTGGTGTCCAAGAATGAAAGAGTATAGGTAGTGCTACCGCTTGCATTGGCCGGATTACTTCCGACCGGCCCAAGAATAGTAAGGGTAGGGCGAATCGAATCCTTGGAAAAGTTGATCACTCCCGATGTTTTACTGTTATTTGCTTTATCAATGATGCTGGCGGTGACGGAATGAGTACCTTCAGATAATGTGCTTGGGTCAATCGAAGTGGTAAATGTACCGTTTGAACAGGTGGTAGTAATTGGTGCATTGGTATCGACAGCGATTGATACCGATTGACCTTCAACTTGAGACTGGATCACCTCAGTGCATGTTCCATTGATATTCATGTTCGAGCTTATGTTTAAATGATTAATCCAACTATTGGTTACAGGTGAAGTGATCTCGATATTAGGAAGTGTGTTGTTAACCGTAAACCCTGAAGAAGCAGTGGTAGTGGCGATGCTATTTCCAGCCTTATCCGCAGCGGCAGAACTGGCAATTGAAAGTCCAGCGTTTCCGTTGCCAGAGCAATTCGTGATACTTACTGAGGTGATGCCAGTTGTGGTTTTAACCGTTTTTGAACAGTTTGTACTTCCAGTTCCCGTAATCGAAATTGCATTACCGATAGTGGTGTCATTCAAAACCTCAAGATTTGTGTCTGAAATAGTAATAGAATAAGCCGTATTTCCATAAGCATTAGTGGGGTTGTTACCTGTTGGTCCCGTAATCGTTACAGAAGGTGGCGTGACATCTTTGGTTACATTGTTTGATGCGGTCGCGGTATAATTAGCTGCATCCGTCACCGATGCACTGATGTTGAGTAAGCCCTCTGTGTAGGCAGTGGTGTCGATGCTGCCGCTGAAAGCACCGCTAGAGCAGGTTGCAGATCCAGCCGCTTGCCCATTAATCAAAATAGCAACAGTTCTTCCTTCCACTTGATTCTGATCTGCTTCAAGGCAAGATCCACTGACCGTAAATGAAGCACTGTCTTGACTGGCATTAATCCAAGAGTTGTTAGTGGGCACACTAATGCTTAAGGAAGGCCCTGTGTTTACAGCAGTAAAGCTAGAACTTGTTGAGCTCGGGGTGAGTGGGTTACCCGCAAGGTCTTTCGCGGCTGAACTAGATAATGAAATGCTGACATCACCATTTCCATTACATTGAGTAATGCTCACTGTACGTGAAGTCGAATTCGATCCTGATGTACTTGCTATGCAGCCGTTGGTCGCGCTTGCGGTACTGCCACTCAAGTTGATGGCTGAATCAATGGTTGAATTATCTAAAGCATCAAGGTTGGCATCGCTGAAATTTAAAGTGTAAGTGATGGTACCGGCAGAATTGACCGGTGAATTTCCATTTGGTCCAGTGATCGTGACGGTGGGTTTAATCACATCTTTTTTGATGGTAAGTGAACTCGAAGTTGCAAGGTTTCCTGACTTGTCATTAACTTTGGCAGTTAATGTATGATTTCCAGCGCTGAGTGAATTGGTGTTGATGGTTCCGTTAAAGGTACCGTTCAGCAAACAAGTTCCGTTTCCGATTTCAGTTGAGCCATCTGACATCAAGGTAACAGATTGACCGTCAAGCTGGTCTTGATCGCTTTCAGTGCAGGTACCTGAGATTGCAAATGAGCTTGAAGTGTTGGCTAAGTTGATCCAGTCACCGTCCAATATTGAAGTGATAGCGATCACAGGCGAAGTGTTATTTACTAAAAAAGAATTACTGGTCGGTGGGCTCGGAAACGGGTTTCCAGCTAGATCGGTCCACGAACTACTGTCTACTACGATCTGTGCTAAACCACTGTTCGGGCTAGAGCATCCTGTTATTGTGACCGTTGCAACTTTTCCGGAAACAGAAGTTGTTTTGCTGCAACCCTGATTTGAGCCTGCAATCGAAACGCCTGTATTGATTATACTCGGGCTGAGAGTTCCAAGGCGAGCATCGGTAAAAGTCAATGTGTAGGCAGTGCTGCTGGATGCATTAATTGATGAAGCGCTTGGGCTTGAAATAGTGAAAGTAGGAGGGGTAATGTCTTTGGTTATGGTGACAATCGAAGAAGTGCTTGTCTTGCCTGTTTTGTCGGTAATACTAGCAGTAAAATGAAAACTGCCCTCGGCAAGTAAAGACGTGTCAATGGTTGCGGTGAAGCCGCCATTATTACAAACTCCAGTTCCTGCAACATTTCCATCAATCAATACCGAAACTGATTGTCCTGTAACTTGTGAAGGGGTAGTTGAAGTACAGCTTCCTGAAACTTGAAAAGATGAAGAATCATTCAACGTACTGATCGAATCGCCATCAGCGGGATTGTTGATTGATAACCTGGAAGAGGCAAGTGATGTTGAAGGGCCTGCAACCGTGGCTTTTGAAGAGCTCGCTTTCCCTTTTTTCGAACAACCGGTCCCGAGCAAAAGCGAAGTAATCGCCAAAGCTTGTACCAAAGTCGATGATTTGAACGCGAAACTAAACACGAAATTCCTCCCCCTTCGGATTCTTTTCGTAAACATTGTTGGCCAACTGTAATTATCTTTTTAAATAACGCTGCGCACAATGAGTCCCTAGCGACACATCCTTGACAACGAAGGTGATCTCTTACAGATGTTTTAAATTATTATTGTTTATGTACTTCAGGTGATTACTGGGTACTTAGCTTTTCAGATAGCTAAAGATCTTATTGAAGTAATTCCCCTTCAAGGTTTTTTCATGTGTTTTAACGAAATCATCCATCGACCAATCCGGATGGCTTAGTACGTAATCGACAAAAGCATGACTGACGATGAACAGGCATGAAAAAGGCAAAAATTGTGAGGTGGTAATCGCATAGGGGAAGCCCGAGCCATCGGGAATTTCTTTTTGCTGCAACAAAATTTTGGATGCATCAGGGTATGATTCAGTATCCGATCTTGCAAGCTCTGAAGCATACAGCGGACCTTCGAAAAAAATGATTTCTTCTTCTTTTGTGAAGTTTTCAATCCTTTTTTCGAATTCCTTTTTTGAAGAAATTTTTGCCAATTTAGGGTGTGAAAAATATCGAGCATCATGAAGATAGGCCAGATAAATCAACTTATCCATTGTCGCTTCCGAAACCCAGCCGATCGAATAACCAAGGCCGCACATGACTTCAGCAAGCATTTCAATGTGGCTTTTCAAGTAATGATGCTCGTGCTTTCGCATGTCGATTTGATCAAAGATCTTTTTAAAGTTTCTTTTTCTTGAAAATCTTTTCTGCATTTCATCCATGCGTTCATGAACGTTTTTGCGAAACGATTGATCTTTGATGAATTTTTCTTCGTCAATCGAAAGGGTCTTATCTCGAAGACAAAAGCGTTCCAATGTCGCCTTCGGCAGGGTGGTTGAGAATTGAATTCCGATTTTAAAGCTTTTTTGGTTTTGACCGAGAATGCCCTTGGTTTGATGAGGGTTTTTAAAAACAATCTGTCCTTCTATCGCGGGATAAATTCTGTAATTTCCAAGTGAATCAAGAAGTATTCGATCCTTTGCATTGAAGAGATGAGAATGATGATGACTTAAGATTAAAGCGATTCCGCTTGGGCTGATATCGGCTACTGTCGTTGTAATGGGGCTTCCGGGCAATCCTGTCGCCGGGTTGATCGACTTTTTGATGCTTGCAGTTTTATCTTCCGATGGGTGAAAGTAGTGTCGGGTTTCACCTCTGTGTTCTGATAATACAATTTCTTCAGGAAAATCCAGTGTGACCGTTCTTGTATCTATTTTTTGGACCCGTGATTTAAATGCCGAATCCCGTGTTTCCATTTTCAGATAAATCTCATCACCCTCATCAAGAATTGGAGGGATGGTCTCTTTGAGTTCGATTTCTACCAGATTTTGATCTTTATGAATTTTATGAATATTGATCGGATGCAGGTTTCTATCTTGAATCCTCCAGAAATGATTACCAGTATTATTCTTGGCTTTCTCCAAAACTTCAAAAATTTCTTTGAACCGCCCTGTGATTCGGTAGTTCTTTTTGGTCCTCATAATAACATGGTAGAAGAAGCACCGTTGTAAGTCCAATCCGAGTAAAGGTCGGGTTTAATTGATGAAGTCATAGTCAGTTATAAGTGATTCAGGTCCCGCTATTCGCCATTGCTCCCACTATCGCCCCATGGTAGTCCTCCACCGAGTCTTGTTTTTTTGACGGAAGACTGAAGAGGTGAATCATGAAGGTTGTATTGAGTTTGATTCTGTTTTTTGTTTCCATATCAAATGGTTGGTCTTCTGAGGGTGTGCCAAATAAACGTGCATTTTTTCAGACCGACGGTTTCATCCCTGAAAACTTATCCTTTGCTTTTCGTTCTAAGAAACTCCCTGTTTCCGGTGCAGTTGCTATTGATGAAATGATCGATATCGAACCCTTTGATGCCCCAGGTGTTGGAATGGTAGATTTGCCTCAATTCCGATTGATTTTTGGTTATGGCAGCCTTTCCATTTTCGATGCATTGGGAGTCGATGAAGTGGCCGGTTTGAAGCGTGCCGATGCCATCCAAAAAATCAGTGATCTCAAGGCTCATGGCAAGACTGAAGCCGATGGTGCTTTTATTGCAGGGCTTACCAATCTCCATGGTCGTCAGATGTTCATGTTTTTCAATCTTGATCGGTTGAATAGCAGCGTGGGTTACGCCAATCGTGTACTTGCACATGAACCTTTACACTTGGCTCGATGCTTGATCACTACGGTAAAAAACCCAATGGTCGATTACATCAATGATCCGTACGTAAAGCTTGATGATGACAATGAAGAGTACTTTGCAGAAGTGCTCGAACGAGCTGCCGCAATTGCAATAAATCGCTATCAAAAGATCCAACCTGATTCGAAGTAGGGAGTTGAAAATAAAAAAGGCCCGATGTTTCCATCAAGGCCTGTTTTAAAATGGTGGAGGTGAACGGATTCGAACCGATGACCCCCTGCTTGCAAAGCAGGTGCTCTACCAACTGAGCTACACCCCCATATAGTGCGTGTTCAGAATGTATAGCGAAACTCTGATCGCTTTGCAAGACAGAAAAAAATCAAACCTTAACAAAATCTTGATCGTTTAGTTCAGCCGCTAGTTAGACTTTCGGATGCTGTGAATTCCGAAGTTTTTAAGTTTTCCATGAAGATATGACCGGTCCATTTCCAAAGAAGCAGCCATTTTAGACACATTTCCTTCGTAAATTTCGTATTTCTCCTTCAAAAAACCCTGTTCAAAATTGGCAACGGCTTCATAAAAAGTCTTACTATCAAGGGGGGCTTTGCCGGGTGAAGCTGCGGTTTGGGGAGCTTTCAATGCCTCTTTAGAAAGTTTAGGCGGAAGATCCAACGGAGAGACGAAGCTCTCATCGCACATGGTGTACAGATAAAGAACTAAGTTAGAGACTTCTCTTACATTCCCTGGCCAGGTGTAGTTTTTTAAAATCTCGATCGTTTCCGGAAGGAACTTCAGTTTCTCTTGGGTTCCTTTGTAGCGTTCTGCAAAGCACTCCAGTAAAAGTGAAACATCTTCAATCCGCTCGCGAAGCGGCGGAGCATCGATTTGTAGTACGCAAAGCCGTTGATAAAGGTCCTCTTTGAATTTCCCTTGTTTGATCAGTTCCTCGAGGTTTTGGTTGGTGGCACATATTACTCTGAAATCGAGTGAAATCGGTTTGCTCGAGCCCATTCGTAGAACTTCTTTTTCCTGCACCACTCGTAATAATTTATTCTGGATTTCAATGGGCATATTTCCGAGTTCGTCAAAGTAAAGTGTTCCGCCATTCGCTTCTTCGAATAATCCACGAGTTGATTTTTCAGCGCCGGTAAATGCGCCTTTTTCGTATCCAAATAAAACGCTTTCAGCGACCGAGCTCTGAATGGTGCTTGAATCCACTGCAATGAACGGTTCAAGTGATCCATCTGGGAGAGTTTTTCTGAGCGATCGTGCAATGACTTCTTTCCCCGTTCCTGTTTCTCCGAAAACAATGACAGGAGCCGGGCTGTTTTTCGCTTTTTCGATCTGTTTTTTGATCTTTTGAATCGGAGCGGAGTCCCCAATTAGCATATTGGATGAATGTTGTTTTTTCAGTTCGAACTGACTCTGCTGGTTTTGTCTTGATGCTTGTTGAAATTGAAGGGTTTTGCTTAGAACATGTTTGAGCTCGTCAACGCCCGCGTCTTTAAGAATGTAATCATGTGCTCCTAGTTTTAGTGCGTTTTTAACCGCATCGAAGCTCTGATTGCCGCTGAAAATAATGATTTTGAGATCTTCTTGAAGTTCCAGGATTTTCGGAATCAATTCAAGGCCGGAACGGGAATGTTCAATTTCCATATCGAGCAAAACCAGGTCCATCTGATTTTTTTTCAAAATAACCATTGCTTCTTCACTGTTGAAGGCACTTTTGAGTTCATAATCACCGCTGAATGTTGATTTGATCGCTAGATGGATGGTTTGGTTATCGTCACAAATCAAAATTTTCGGTTTGTTTTTAAGAGTACTCATCAGTGGTTTTTTCCTACAGGTCTGAGCCAAGTTGTTGGTTTTTACTGCGTTCTAAGCGATTAGGAATATTTTAGACTTAAGAAGTGTTTGAAATGAAATGATATTTTACTGACTCATCTCCGTCGGGAAGTTGGCTCGCAGCTTGCTTAATGGGGTGCGCAAACAATAAGTAAGGGGAGAAAACATATGGAAAAATTTGATCGGCTCAGAAAAAGCATCTGCATGGGAAAGTTGATTTGGATTCAGGCTGTAGAAACTAAGGAATCCATACTGAAAGCGAAACAGCTATTGAATCGTTTTGGATTCAGAAGTGAAGAAGTGCCGTACATGAGTGCTAAGGAGTTTGTTTTTTGCTATAAATTTGGGCTTTTATTGCAGGTTTCAATGAAAAGCCGAATGGTTTTGATTAGCGAACTCGACAAGCTTGATGAGGCAATGAAATTGGAATTTAGGATCTGCTTGGCAAATAGTCGCAGGATCAAAATGCTATACGATCTAAATATGGCAGTGATTGCTCCCAAAAATCAGGAAAATGAAGTCATCAAGCCATTGAATCCTTTTGTGCTTCCTGATTTAGAGGGGGAAATGCCACTTGAGGCTAATGAAGTGGTCCATGATTGCATTGAAGAGGCCTGTTCTTTGTATGGGAGGTCAATTAGCAAAATATCAACTGAAACGGCTAATCTGTTGGAAATGATCACCATTCATGAAGGGGCAGATTCATTAAAAAACATTATATTTCAATCATTTAGAAAGAACAAAAGTTCAGAATTAGAATTCGAATCCATTCTAAAAATCATCTTAAATAACAAATTAAATCTGGTGGATACTGCATTGATTTGATAAAAAAATGAGTTTTTTTCTCTCTAAGTTAAATTTTTAATTGCAAAGTTTAAAAAGATACAGTAGCCATAATGTTCTGCCGATCACGAAAGTTTGTAAGGCAAAAGTCGATAAAGGCTTTTGATGATTGGTTTGTTCTTTGAAAATTTGAAATTTAGACAGTAACTGTTAGGCCCACACGGCTTAACGGTGAAAGTGACGAATGATTTATAAACGCTCTTACCGGATAACGGTGAGAGAGAGTTTGTGCACTAAATGGTTTGATGGAAATAAGCGGC
>CALPVV020000072.1 GCA_943327105.2 Nitrosovibrio sp. Nv4 | reverse complement strand
TCTCCGATCAGATTGAAAGTGTTGTTGCTTTTTTATCTTCTTGCTTCTTGAGGTAAAGATCAAAAAGCACGCGACATACGAACACCGCAGTGAAGATGGTGGTAATAATACCGATGATCATGGTTACAGCGAATCCTTTTACCGGACCTGTACCAAACATCATCAAGATCACAGCGGCGATTCCGTTTGCCACGTTGGCATCGAGAATCGTTTTGAAAGCCTTGTCAAAACCGGCTTCCACTGCTGCATGAATCGTTTTACCCAGTCCGAGCTCCTCGCGGATACGCTCGTAAATGACGACGTTCGAGTCAACGGCGATCCCTACGGTCAAAGCAATACCTGCGATACCCGGAAGGGTAAGCGTCGCTTCAAGCCAGACGAGAACTGCGAGAACAAGAACCACGTTCATCAACAGGGATGCAACCGCAATCACACCAGAAATACGGTAGTAAATCGCAGTCAAAAGGAATACGGCAAGAATACCGAGAAGACTTGCATATGCCCCTTTGGTTACCGAGTCAGCACCCAAAGATGGCCCCACCACACGCTGTTCCATCAACTCAAGTTGAGCAGGAAGAGCACCGGCACGAAGAACGATTGCAAGGTCTTTAGAGTCACGAAGGGACTCTTCGTAAGTTCCGCGACCATTGGTGATCACACCGCGGGCACCGATTTTGGAATTGATGGTTGGAGCAGAGTGAATCACTCCATCCAATACAATCGCCAACCCCTTACCTACGTTGTCACCAGTGAGCTTTTCAAACATCACCGCACCTTTTGCATTCAATTCGAATGCAACTTCAGGACGACGGCTTTCCTGATTGAAAGAAACTTGTGCATCTTGAAGATCGTTACCAGTCACTTCGGCTTTTGATTTCAAAAGCATTGGGATCTTGATTTCAGCTCGTTTTTCAAAAGCAATCTCAGAACCTTCAGGAATTTTTCCTTTAGCACCATCGTTCAATGCCTTCACATAGTCTGAAAATTTTGCATCAGAACCATCGCCGAATTTGAGGTTTTTCTCTTTTTCGACATCAGCAATCAATTTTGGGAGATCGGTTTTTTGCATGCCTTCAGCATCCACGATCTTGAATTCAAGTTTGGCAGTACGACCGATCAGATCTTTTGCACGATCAACATCTTTAATACCGGGAAGCTCAACCACGACACGGTCAGTACCTTGAGAAGAGATCTGTGGTTCAGAAACCCCGAACTCATCAATACGGTTTCGAATGACTTCGATACTCTGATTCAATGTCTTTTCACGAACATCGTTACGGTATTCATTTGAAATACCCAATTCAATAGATTCATTCTTGTCGTCGGTCAGACGAAGATTCGTGAATTCTTTAGCAAGCAATTCTTTCACCGATTGTTTTTGAGCAGCCGGAAATGCAATGGCAAGACGAGGATCATCGCCCGGTACGCCATCAGTTTTGACTGATGAGTTATTCAAGGCGATTCCTTTTTCCTTGAAACGGTCATTTAAAGAAGTCAGCTGACGGTCAGCAATTTCTTTAAATACTTTGTTGAAATCAACCCCCATCACCAGATAGAGACCGCCTTGCAGGTCGAGACCCAAATTGATCTTCTTGGTGAAAGGATAAGATGTTTTTGCGTCACTGCCGACTTTGGTAAAAGTCGGAAGAACGTACATCACTGAAATCAGCGTTACGGCAATTAGAAAGAAAAACTTCGTCCACCATTTTTTCGTCATGAAAAAATCTCCTTAAATGAAAAATGGGCGCCCTTGTTAAGGCGCCCTGTTAATTGATTAAGCGTTTAAATCCTGAATTTGTCCTTTAACCACTTGGTTCACCTGGCTTTTCAGCACTTTCATGTGAACGTTTTTGGCAATTTCAAGGGTCACAACCTTTTCAGACATTCCCTGAATGGTTCCAATAATTCCCGAAGAAGTGATGACTTCATCGCCGTCTTTCAACGAGCCGATCATTCCTTGATGTTCTTTCATCTTCTTTTGCTGAGGACGAATCATCAAAAAATACATGACTGCAAGCATGATCACGAACGGCATCGCCATTCCGAGAAGGCTTTGTTGTGGAGCAGCCGGTGCAGCAGCTACAGCAGTAGTAGCAGTTGCAGCAGGGTTAACATTTTGCACCGCTGCCGGTTGACCGGGAGCAATGACTGGAGGTGCTGACGCAGTATCTTCTGCGAAGCTGGTGCTGGTGAATGCGCAAATTGCAAATACAAGAATAGTGATTGTTTTCTTCATATTACTTCCTTTTCTAACGGTGTAAACTTTCTGACATTATTACTAGGAAGCATTGAATTGGCTATAAAAATCTTTTGCCCATGCATCAAAACGGTCTTCAAGAATCGCCTTACGCATCTGTTTCATCAGGTTGATATAAAAGTGTAAATTGTGAATGGTATTCAACCTTCCCGATAGATATTCACCTGCAACGAACAAGTGGCGTAAATACGCACGTGAATAATTTTTACAGGTTTCACATTCACAACTCGGGTCAAGCGGACCCTCATCATCGGCATAGCGAGCATTCTTGATGTTGATGCGTCCTACAGAGGTAAAAAGCTGGCCATTTCTTGCATTTCTTGAAGGCATGACACAATCAAAAATATCGATTCCGGCACGAACTGATTCAATCAAGTCTTCGGGACGTCCGACTCCCATTAAGTAACGTGGTTTATTTTCCGGCATCAATGGGGCAACGTGCCTCACTACTTGATGCATCATTTCCATCGGCTCACCAATTGCAAACCCACCAAGAGCAAAACCATCAAATGGAAGTTCGGAAAGTTGAGCAATCGACTCCTTGCGCAATTCCACATTCAAACTACCCTGAAAAATCCCAAATCGTGCTTGGTGAGGCTTCAGTTCAACCTTCAAACCACGCTTCGCCCACTCGACCGTTCTCTTCATCGAATCGCGAATGAATTTCTCGGTAGCCGGAAACGGAGGACACTGATCAAATGCCATCACAATATTTGAACCGAGCGCTCGCTGAATCTGCATCGACAATTCTGCGTTAAAGTGGTGCTTTGAACCATCGATGTGTGATTGAAAGGTTACCCCTTCATCATTGATCTTGTTCATTGCTGAGAGGGAAAAAACCTGGAAACCACCTGAGTCAGTCAGTATCGGCCCGCCCCAGTTCATGAACTTCTGCAGATCACCCAATCTCTCAACCCGTTGATGCCCTGGACGAAGGTAAAGATGGTAAGTGTTGCCCAAAATAATTTGTGCATTCATCGCCACCAGATCATTCGGTGTAAGTCCCTTCACGGTTCCTTGTGTTCCGACAGGCATAAAGGTTGGCGTTTCAATCACAAATTCAGTCGGCGTGGAATTCGGAAACGACTGCCCTTTTTGAGTCAGCTCGAGCGCGTACGGATGTTTTTTGAGATAGATTTTAGCGGCACGCGCTTTGGTCGTATCGGTGTTGAGTGATTTTTGAAGTTCAAAACGAAGCGGCTTGGACATTTGCGACAGGATGGCAAAAATGCGCTTTTACAGCAAGAAGCAAACCGAGCCGGACTCAACGAATTCAGTTTAATCCGATCATTTTCCGAATCAATTACAAACTTGATTACTTTTGTCAGATATTTTAAACTAATATCATGAAACTCAAACCTTCATATACGCTTCAGTTTTTAGCCTTACTTTCAACGATCAGTGCCTGTTCACCCAGCATCATCACCGACAGCCAATCATCTCAATCGAGTACCACTGCACCTACCGATGTTTATGTCAGCGGATACGTGAATAACGGAACCTATAACATCGCCAGCTATTGGAAAAATGGAGTGAAGACCGAGCTTTCAGATGGAAACAACGGAAGTGCCACTGCCAACTCGATATTTGTCCAAGGATCGGATGTTTACGTAGGCGGAAATGTTGGAGCAAAGGCCGTGATTTGGAAAAACGGAGTCGAGATACAGCTGACTGACGGAACTCGACAATCGGAAGTCCATTCCATCTACGTTAATGGCAACGATGTTTATGCCGCCGGATACTACTGTCAAGCCAACTGCGCGGCAGCGATCTGGGTCAACGGAGTCCGAACACAGCTCATGGATTTCACCCTAACCTCCCGCGCACTTTCTGTATTCGTGAGCGGTTCAGATGTTTACGTTGCCGGTGTTTATGACAATGGAGCCATGAGGGGAACTGTTTGGAAAAATGGAGTCAAAACCGACGTGAATGGAACCGATTCTAACGTGAGCTCGATATTTGTCAGAGGTAGCGATGTCTATGTCGGTGGCTTAACCAACAACGGCACCCGATACGTCCCTGCACTTTGGGTTAACGGATCACGAACGGAATTCAGCGGCAGTGGCGAGAACAATAATCAATCGGTGTTTGTCGATGGAAGCGATGTCTATTCATTGGTCACTGTATGGAACGGAACCCACGACACCGCCGCGATTTACAAGAATGGTACACGAACAACTTTGGGAGTTCCCACCGAGGATACCTATGTTTATTCGATTGCAGCCAAAAGCGGAGACGCCTACGTTGCCGGCATCAGGTACAATGGTGTGATGGAATTTGCGGCAGTTTGGAAAAACGGCGTACTCACCAACTTGTCCGATGGAACAACGAACGCAAGAGCCTATTCCGTTTTTGTAAAGTGATGTTGAAAGCACAAGTCGAACTCCGCAAGCACGCCACTTCCGCGAACAAAAAAATCAACGAATGGTTTTTCAAAACAGACCCTGGTCAATACGGCCATGGCGATCAGTTCATCGGGGTCAAGGTTCCTGAAGTACGAAAGGTGGCGAAACAGTTTCATGACCTGCCGTTTGCAGACCTGAAAACACTTCTTCACTCCCCGATTCACGAAGATCGATTGTTGGCACTTCTGATTCTGCGACCCCAATACGAACGCGCTATCAATCTGGAAGATTTGAAAACGCAAAAAAAGATTTTTGATTTTTTGATAAGTAATAAAAAGCGCGTGAACAACTGGGACCTCGTCGATCAATCGGCTCCTTATATTACTGGACACTTCGCTTTTACCAATCCTGCTGCAGGAAAAAAAATCTTCGCGCTCATTCGATCTAAGAACATGTGGGATCGGCGCATTGCCATGATCAGCACCTTCTATTTCATTCGACAAAACCGATTCAATGAAACCATCGCCATGGCTGAAGCACTGCTGAACGACAAAGAAGACCTCATGCACAAAGCAAGTGGATGGATGCTGCGGGAGATGGGAAAACGAGATCTAAAACCATTGATTGCATTCCTCGATCGCCACGGCAATCAAATGCCACGAACCATGCTTCGTTACGCAATTGAAAAACTTCCGGAAAATCAGAGAAAAAAATACCTGAAAACCACCAGGAAATAATCAAGGAACCAGACAGAAAAAAAGCTGGCCGATTTGCTTGGAGTGACCGGCTACGAGTTCCGCATACTCACCGCTCCCCCAATAAATATCAACATGGGCTTGGCCCTTGATTGCACCACCGGTATCCTGGGCGATCATGAATTGCATGAACGGTTTCCATGCATCGACAAAAGAACCGGTTTGATTCACCGGACGCTCAGACTGAACCAACGCGATCGCACCCAACGGAAAAAAACGGGTATCAACTGCAATCGAATGTGCCGGGGTCAGAATCACACCTGCCGAACCGAACGGTCCCGTTGAAGCTTCCACGAAAAAAACATAACTCTGATTTTGATTTGAAAATTTCTCCCACTGATCAGGATGTTCATCGATGAAGTATTTTCGAATTCCTTGCAAGCTGATATAATCTTCAGAAATTCCAGCCTGCCTCATCACCTTGCCCAAAGAAGTGTACGGAAAACCATTGGTACCGCCAAAGTTCACTAAAACCCGGGTTTCAGTTCCATCTTCGTTTTGAATCATCAGCGCACCTGACCCCTGAACTTCCATCAGGAACGGGTCTACCGGATTACTGGCATAAGCAATTTCAAGGCCTTTCGCCTTCAATGCTCCGGCAACAATCTGCTCACGACTGAATTTGCCTTTGGGCGCTTTGTAAATTGGAAAACGATAATAAGCATCAGGCGTGCGCTTCGCTTTTATCAAAGGGTGATAATAACCGGTATAAAGAATGCCGTTTGGATTACCGGGAACATCTTTGCCGTTTGAGCGATACCATTCGAGTTCTGATTTTGCCGCCGTAAAGACTTCAGCAAGGGTCGAGGTCACGGAAAGCTTGTTTAAAAACCACTTTACGGTGTCAGTACACCATTTTTTGCGGGTCACTTTTTTACCCGAAAAATCATAAACAACTGATGAATCCTGAATCAAGCAGCGATCCAGCTGCTTTTGTAGGGCCGATTGGAATGCGGTTTTTGAATCGGTTCCCATTGTTGCCTCATCAATAGAAAGAGGAGGAAGCTCAGCTGGTAGCACCTTGGACATCGAGCCTGGTACCCCTTGAGCAAACGAAACCCCACCCATGAAAAACAATAAAATACCTAAAAACAATGAACACCCCTTCATTGACCACCCCTTTTGAGTGCAACTTATTAAAAATAATTGATACGTTCAACTCAAATATCGGGTTAGAATGATTACATGCACTTAGGCGTCGATGTGGGTGGTACGAAAACAGAAATCTGTCTTTTGAGTTCTACCGCTGTGGCAAGTCTCGCTTTTCGAGAACGGATGCACACGGAACGGGAAAAATCACTTTCGGAGTTTTTCAGCCGACTTCGTAAACTACTAAAACAGTCTCTCGCTTCCAGTTCAATTTCATTCTCTGAAATCAAAACCATCGGTGTCGGTCTGCCCGGGGCCATTGACCCCATCAACGAAGTCATGCTTCAAGGTAGCGTTCCATTTTTCAAAAACCAGAACCTGAAAGAACTTTTTGCACGGGAACTCGCACTCGACGGAAAACCGTTCAAAGGTGAAATCAAATTCGACAACGATGCGAACTGTTTTGCATTGGCAGAAGCATATTTGGGTGCAGGCAAAAAATGGGCAGAAGAAAACAAGGTTCCGCTCAATCAACTTTGCATGGTCGGAGTCACTTTCGGTACCGGCGTGGGCGGAGGCCTGATCGTGAATGGCAAGATGATTCGTGGTCGACGTGGTGGCGCCGGTGAAATCGGCCACATCACTCTCGTCGAAGCCGGACGTCCCTGTTATTGCGGAAAACAAGGTTGCGCCGAGCAGTACCTATCTGGTCCGGCATTCGAACACTTTTTCAATCACCACACGGAAGCACTTCATCCGTTGAGCGGTAAGGATATTTTTATTCTTGCTGAAAAAAATGACCCTTTCGCGATTTCAGCGATTGAATCGTATCGCGATCGCCTTGTTCATTTTCTTTCGAATCTTTCTAACCTTCTTGATCCGCATGTCATCGTTCTGGGTGGTGGAATGAGCACGCAACCACGACTTTACGAGGGCATCAGCAAATTGCTCAGCGAAGCCTGCTTTTTGACCCAAGAACCACCTGCGGTGATTCGTAACGAACTGGGCGGTTCGGCCGGAGTGATCGGCGCAGCCCTTTTACCGGAAGGAATTTTCAAAGCACATGAGTCGTAAAGTACATCAGGACTCCAACTACGGCGTGATCAAAGGCGAGCAGGTCTTGAATCGAATTGAAAAAGAAATTATTCGCCTGCACCCGAAAACAGAAGTCACCATTGAAGGCTTGAGTGAAATTGCGAAGGGAACGATCCGGGAGTGGTTTCCAAAACGGAAGTTCTTCTCGGTGGAATGGACCAAACTGCCGCCTGATTTTGCCACTCATACCGACTCTGATTCCGAACTTCGCGTTTATTTCAAAGTCAATCTTTTCACTACACAGATCTTATTTAAATCGTTTACGCTTCGTCGTCTAGGTCCATCCGAAGTCGCTGAGGGCATGCAAGTTTATCATTACCGTATTCCGGAAGAGATTTACCAACAACAAGCGCGTGGAGCCCTTCGCATACCGTTACCGAAAAAAGCAGCGACACTTGAAACTCCGGATGGAAATTACGAACTCATCGATCTGAGCGTGACCGGTGCGAAACTGCGTCCACTTGAAAATGCGAAAACTCCTGCAATCGGCAAGGAATGGAAATCACCCACTCTTTGGTTTAAAAAACACCAAGTGAGCGGAGACGAATTCAAAGCCAAAGTTACCCGCAAAAGCGAAGACTATTTTGCCGTACAATTTTCTAAAATCACTGATCACGAACGCATCCAGATCAAGCAGTTCCTGATTGAAGCACTGAAAACGATTTATGATTAAACCAATCGAACAAGACCCAATCACCGGCTTTTACCCTGAAATCGAACCCTATCGAAGTGAATACCTCAAGGTGTCGCCTGTACACGAATTGTACTTTGAAGAAAGCGGTAATCCGAACGGTATCCCCGTGATTTACATTCATGGCGGTCCAGGTGGAAACTCAGGACCACAGGATCGTCGTTATTTCAATCCACATGCTTATCGCATCATTCTTATGGATCAACGGGGCGCTGGTAAAAGTCTGCCCATGGCATCACTAGAAGACAACACCACCTGGAATCTGGTCGAAGACCTCGAGAAATTGCGCATTCACCTTGGAATTGAAAAGTGGCTTGTTTTTGGTGGTTCCTGGGGTAGCACGCTTTCACTTTGTTATGCAATCCAACACCCCACCCGAGCACTTGGACTCATCTTGCGTGGAATTTTCATGCTCCGTAAACATGAACTCGAATGGTTCTATGAAGAAGGCCGTGGAGCGAATTACATCTATCCTGATGTTTGGGAAAACTATCGTGACCACATTCCATCAGCTGAACGCGCCAACATGATCAAAGCCTATTATTCGCGCCTCACCCACAATGACCAGCAGGTTCGTCTTGAGGCCGCACGGCAGTGGACCACTTGGGAAATCGCCACATCGAAAATTCACACTCCCGCAGAACAAGTGAAGACCATCGTGACCGATGATTTTGCAATCAAGTTTGCCCGCATCGAATGCCACTATTTCATCAACAAGGGCTTCTTCGAGACCGAAACTTGGATTCTCGACAATATTGAAAAAATCCGCAATATTCCCGCGGTCATTGTGCAAGGGCGATACGATGTCGTTTGCCCGGCAACCAGCGCATGGGACCTGCACAAGGCGTGGCCTGAGGCGAAGTTCCGGATGATTCATGATGCAGGCCACTCGGCACGTGAACCGGGTACTTCACGCGCGTTGGTGCAAGAATGTGATTTGTTTGCATTGATTCTTAAAAACGGGCTTTGAGATTGCGGTCAATCCACTCGATGTGATCTGGAAGATAGACCGCGTAAGCATGCGGAGTCTGATGACCATCCAGAGTATCAATCGTAGAATGGATTCCCAGAAGATGATGGCTGCTCGAATAAATCGGGCCTCCGCTATCACCTGAAATCGAATAGACATCGGCTGTTTGTAAAACACCTTTTTCAAGAACCGAAACCAAGGTCGGATCGGTATGATTGCGCAAGTTTTTAAAATCCCGCATTCCCACTCCGATGCGGAATAATTTTTCACCTGCAATCATTGGAAATTTCGCTGGAATTTTTTTGATCACTTCGGGATTCACTGGTGCGGGCTTGTCCAGAAACAAGATGGCAACATCGTTTTGATAAAGCGACTTCTCAGGGTGATAGTCGGGATGAGTGACTATTTTACTGCGTTTTACTTTTTGCTTTTTTACCGCGTTCAAACCGTATTCAACATCAAAGATTACAGTCATGGAAGTTGCATCTTCGGCGCAATGACCGGCGGTTAAAATTGCTTGTGGATGAATGAGAACGCCGGAACAAACAGTATTGCCCATCTTGCTTTCAGGCAAACGTTCGACCTGGATCAGCACTGAGTCTTGATAACCGTACCAATCGATAGTTTTTGGTTTCAGGACTTCGGCATTTACTGTTTGATTCAATAAGAGTTGCATCATCAGCATCACTCTTAAATGTTAAGGGTGCCAACGAAGCAAGATCAAGTGTTAACTGATCAATTTAAAAACCGTAATGATGAACGGAACTCACGAAGCCGCCCGGAGAAGCAGACAATCTTTTCAAGAAATATTGATAATTCAGAGCCTTATGCTCCATTCCCACTCCATAAAGAGCGCCAAGATAACCGGTATATATTTTTTCAGCCTGCAAAGAATATTTAACCGCCGAAAATGGCAGCGGATCTTGGAGCGGCCATCGGTGGGTGTTCATTTTTTTATCAAGCTTGATGAACTCGTAAGAAGAATTGAACAAAAAAGCCGCATAAAATGCTGTTTGTGAATCATAACCGAGCTTTTTCAATCTCAATGCCAGATAAGCCGGAGTATAAAAATGATGAGCCAGAGGTGTCAGATGCTTGACGCTGCCGAGTTTCTGATAAATCAGATAGTCAGGGTTGTTGTTCTTCTTGATTTTGTTTTCAATGAACGGCAGATAAAACTCGGCAATGGTCCTGGTGTTTTCAAGAATCGTATCACGCTTCCATTTGTTTTTTGAAGCAAGGGCTTCTTGTTCCAAAAACTGCAAATAACCGGGACTCGCGAAATCCTGAAAAAGCGTAACGATTGTTCTCAATGCATCTTCGCGTTTCCAAGCTGAATCCTGCAAAGCCTGTTTCCATAATGAATAAGGCTCTGAAAAACGATAAGCACGATCAAACCCGAAAATGTAACGGTCAATCATGGCCTTGAATTGGCTTGGAGGCGTGAGAAATGTTTTGATTAATTTTTGAGTGAACGCTACTTGTCTCAATTGAAGCGGGTCAGAGTGATTCACCTTGCTTGGGTCAACTTCGACTTGAGTCAAATCAAGCTCGTTCACCAGATCGCTGGTCGCATTGATGCACGAAACGATATAGGCGGGGTCAGATGTGAGATAATTAACGGTACATCGATAAGAAAAATAAGCACTCAAACACTCAGCTGAATGGCTGGTATTTGATTCAGAACAGTAGCGTTTGACCGAATCCATGAGATTGAAAACGGACTGCGTCCCACTCTCTTTCGAGAATGAGACGCCGCCTTGACTGATCATTAGTACTGCGATGAACAGTGCTTTTTTCATTAGTATCCCGTTCGATTATTCTTCAATAACCGCTTCAAGAGTTGCTCTGCCTGTGAAGAAAGGGCAACCTGGCGCGTATTGCAAAGTGTATTTCACGCTTGCATCGTCGTTCTTGGTCAATCCGTTGGTGCTGAGATTGATCACGGTGTAACCTGCAGCAAGATTGAGTGTGACATCTTGAGGAGCGGTCAACGCGCGTTCTTTTGAGTTCCAGAATGTTCCTGTTTCACCAAAGAGCGATACCGTTGCTACCAAGTGACAACGATTTCTGAACTCAGGGTTTCTGAGCATGTCTTTGTAACGTGGGTGAACCAGGGTCAAACGGCCTGAGCGATTCAAAGTAGAACGAGTCGCTTGAACTTCATTTGAAGGATTCACTTGAAGGCGTTTCACAGAAGTGAAAAACGCTACAGCAGCTGCATCATAACGGTAACCGAAATCAGAATAAGTTACGAAGTTATTGATGATGTTGTAGTTACGGCTGGATTGAGCGGTAACAGTCTTACCATTGTAAGTAACTGCCAAAGTTTCAGTTTCGCCTGGAAGAAGAGAGAAGTTTTGAACTTTCACTTTTACCAATGCGGTTTTCTCACCAACAAGCTCGCGATTGTTGTAAGAGTAAACCTTAACAGTTGAAGTGCAGTTGTCACCGAGGTATCCAAGATCACGGATATTGTCTTCTTTGTAGCGATAAACCACTTGAGAAGCCCAACCCGAATCAACACCTTTTCGTGCAAGTTCTTTTTCTGCCTTGAAGATCAAAGCTGAAAAAGCACTCCATGAACGAGGTTTACCTTCAGAAAAATATGGAACAAGGCGAGCAGCAGTTTTCACGCCTACACCTTTGATTGATGCAGCCAATGCATCTGCTTTTTGGCTAGCTGGAACGCTATAGAAATTGTTCCAATTGCCTTTGCTGCCGTCAGCGTCCTGATCTTCACAGCTGTATTGCACAGAAGTGAGGGACTCGTTGGTTACAAGATAGCGTTTTGCGGTAAGCAATACATCTTGAGT
>CALPVV020000071.1 GCA_943327105.2 Nitrosovibrio sp. Nv4 | reverse complement strand
TTGATTGAATGGTAGAGAAGCTTTGCGGCTTCACCCTCACAGATCAGTGCAAGATAGCGTGAATACTTTCCTGATTTGTCCAAGTCTTCAGAAACCTGATAGATCGGATTCGCTTTACTGAGAGCTTTTTTAAGACATTCTTTCACTTCCACATCGCCTGCGAAAGAGTGTTGAGCAAGGAGGAGTGTTCCTCCTGAGATCAACATCAGAATTTTAGAAATGGTTCTCATCTTTTTATTGATCGGTGATGTGATTTTGTTTCTTGAATTTTTGTATTTCCAGTTACGGCCGACATGATTTTGACGAATTCAAGAAGGTGTGTTTTGAACCATCAAGGCGATAAAAAGCGAGTCCCTTTCTTTTTGTTTTACGGGATAGTCATTATGTGACGAATGCTCCCGTGCTCTTTTTAAGGGCTGAATTTCGTGTCTCCAGAACTTTCTGAGTTCACGCAAGTGTTCCTGAGTCTCTGAAGAACGGGCAAGCGCTCCGGGTTTTTCAAGCAGCAATAGTGAAAGTTCCTCGATCGCCAAAAAATTGTCACCACTTAAAAATGGGTCAAGCAGTGGCATCCAGTCTTTTGGAATCTGTCGGAATCCATAAACGTAATCGAATTTTTTCGGAGCACCGGCGATCCCTTGTTTTTGAATTTTTGACCGCGGAATGGGGTGACCGATCATCCCGAGAAGTTCAATCAATGAAAAAAATGCGGTTTTGGTACGAAGCCTTGAACGATAGGCACCATGAAATTCAAATGCGGGATATTCTTCCGGTGTAGTCGTGTAACAGATGAAGAATTCTCCGGCTTGATCGCCAACACCGATTTTCAATCCCACCATCGGGTATAAAAAATAAAATGCACCTGCAACATTCCATTTCGGACGGTGCTTTTGAATGAGCTCATTTTCAAGTTTGAGTGCCCAAAATTCATTCTCGCAGATTTCAAATTCAAGCCTTGTCGCTTCTTTTTTGATTTTCCGCATTTTTGCATGGGCTTTGCAACGGCGTGCATTGCGGTATTGTGAAATTCTGCGGCTGAGGTTCTTTGCTTTGCCGATGTAGATCAGCTCGCCGTCCTTATTGTAGAAACGGTAAACGCCGGGTTGAGTTGGCAATTCAAGATCGAGCTTCATCTTTCAATAGAATAACCGCTTAAAGTTTTTTCTCCAGCAATTTGATAATGGCTTCAAGGCCGATCAAGTCGATTTCGCTGAAGTCGTTCAGTCGATCGCTATCCACATCCAGTACTCCGACCACTTTTGTTCGCTCACGATTGAAAATCGGAATGACCACTTCTGATTTTGAAGCGCTCGAGCAGGCAATGTGACCTGGAAATTGTTCGACATCCGGAACCAAAACCGATTGTCGGGTCGTATAGGCATGACCGCAAACACCTCGATGAAATGCAATTCGAGTGCAAGCAATCGGTCCTTGAAAAGGTCCAAGAACCAATTCATTTTCCTTAACCCAGTAAAAACCAACCCAGAAAAATCCGAAAGCCTGTCTGATTGCTGCAACAATGTTCGCTTGGTTTGCAACGAGATCGGTTTCATCACTGATCAGCATTTCAATCTGAGGATTGAGTATTTTGTAAACTTCGGCGCGGTCATCGGACTTCGGAATCATCAGTGTTTCACTCATTTTTCAACACTAACATGAGCTCCTAGTCGTCGGTAGTCGAGTAGGTTGATTTATGACGCATTTTGTTGATTTTTTAAGTCGGATGCTTTAGGGTCTGCCTCACATGATGAATTCTAAGCCCCTGACCTTTGCCGATTTTTCCTTCAGCCCTGAGCTCGCTAGAGCGGTGGAGGAAATGGGATTTGCTAGCCCGACTCCAATCCAGCAGCAAACCATCCCCCTATTAATGGAAGGCGCCACTGATTTTTTGGGGCTCGCCTCTACTGGTACCGGTAAGACGGCCGCATTTGCCATTCCTCTTTTGGAACAACTGGATCCGTCTATTCGAGATGTTCAAGCTTTGATTCTTTGTCCAACCCGCGAACTTGCAAGACAGGTTACCGAGCAGATCAATCTTCTTGCTCGTTACAAGAAAACAAAGGCAATAGCTATTTATGGTGGTTCTGATTATAGCGGTCAACTTCGCGCTCTTCGCGATGGTGTGAGCATTGTAGTCGGTACTCCAGGGCGTATCATTGATCACCTTGATCGTGGAACCTTGAGAGTTGAAAACCTTCGCACTGCGGTTCTCGATGAAGCTGATGAAATGATTTCCATGGGTTTCCGTGAAGAAATCGAATCGATTCTTGCTCGTATCGATGATCAGGTCGCACTTCAGAAATGGATGTTCTCTGCGACCATGAGCCGTGACATTCGCAAGATCACTGAAACTTTTCTTCGTAATCCGAAACAAGTTCAGATCAACAAAGATACCGGCGGTGCAGCTTCGACCGTTGTTCAGCAATATTTCCCAGTACATGAAGATCAAAAAATGGGTCTTCTTGGAAATCTGATCGACTCTGCTCCTGATTTTCACGGTTTGATTTTCTGTCAAACCAAGCTTTTGGTTGAAGACATCACTCGCCAACTCAAAATCGATGGCTATGCGGCTGAATGCTTGCACGGTGACATGGACCAAAAAGCGCGTGAGCGCGTGATGAAGGGCTTCAAGTCAGCACAGGTGAAGGTTCTGGTTTGTACCGACGTTGCGTCTCGCGGAATTGACGTCAAAGGTCTCACCCACGTGATCAACTATTCTTTGCCTCGCGAACTTGAAAATTACGTTCACCGTATCGGTCGTACCGGCCGTGCCGGTAAAGATGGAGTTGCATGGAACTTGGTGAACCCAAGCCACATGAATCTGGTTCCACGCATCGAGATGCTGACCAAAGTTAAAATGATCCGTTCGAAGTTCCCTGAAGCTAAGGATATTCTTCGTGCGAAAGCAGAGCGTGCTTTGATCGAATTCAACACACTTGCCGGCGTTGAAGGTGCAGATACAACACTTGCCACTGCAACCTTGCTCGCAACAGGTTGGAAAGAAGTTCTCGAGTCGATGTCTAAGGAAGAAATCGCAGCCCGATTCCTCGCGCGTACCTTGAAAGTGAATGCCGTTGCACAAAGTTTATACGATGAACCTCGTAAAAAAGAAGGTTCTTCTCGTTTTGATCGTCGTCAGGAATTTGTTGACCGCACCAGAAAACCTTGGAAAAAAGACGGTGGAAAATTCAACCGTGATTTCAAAGGTGATCGTAATTTTGGTGATAAGAAACCGTTCGGTGAAAAGAAATCGTTCGGAGATAAGAAACCATTCGGCGAAAAGAAAACCTTCGGTGACAAGAAACCGTTTGGTGAGAAGAAAACCTTCGGTGATCAGAAGCCTTTCGCTGGCAAGTCCAAGAAACCTGCTTTTGCCACGTTTAAAGATCCTAAATTTCAACGCGCTGTCAGTACTGACTGGTAAGCTGCTCGTTAAAAATTCTTTAATCCCTATTTGATCGTGACGGCACGGAAACTGCTTGTCGGATGATTGCTCGCCCATGCGTTTTAATTTCGCAGAAACGGGTAGTAATCGAACAATCTATAGAGGATAAGAACATGAAAAAAATAATGAGTCTGATGATGATGGCGTGCATGCTGTCTAATACGGCATTTGCATCACCATCCAATACGCAAAACATCGCCAAAGCATTCAACGAATACCGCTTTAAAATGACAGTTGCGGTAGATCCAAACATTCCCGATTTCAAGGAACGAGCTCTCGCAGAATTCAAACAGAAAATGAATGATTTGCAGCGAAGTGGTGTTTCTCCGAATGAGATCATGGACTACATGCGTGAATCCATTCTTGACCCTGCAACCCGTTCCGATTTTGACCGGTTATTGGGGCAAATGAAGACCCAGGATATTTCTAGTCAAGAAGCCGGTAATCTTGCGATGCAATTCATGGCGGGCAAATACCAACAAGGTGCAAGCTATAGCGGTGGTGGCAGCGGCAGCATGAGAGCAATCGGTGTGATTCTTGGTGTGGTGATTGTAGGCGTGGTAACTTACATCGCGTATCAACACATCCACGGCAAATGGCAGCCATCAACAGTGACCCAAACTACAACCAATACTGAAACGGTGACAGAAAGCTGTTCTGACACTCAAACAGATACCGATACCAGTACTTATGTGGTTTGTGATTACAGTGTTTACGGCAATGACAACTGTCATGACTAGAGTCGAATAAAAAAAGAAATATGAATAGCCGCTTGCATGGTTTGTAAGCGGCTATTTTTTTCAATTTTTTTGATGCTTCTGAAGTTCTTCCAAGGGTAGGTAGTCCAGCAGACTAGAGTGGGTTGCATCCAGAACAAGTGGGCCGATGATTCCGGCTTGGTAAGCTTCAAACCATCTACCTGCACATACACACCATTGATCACCGGGTTTCAACCCAGGAAACCCGAATTCGGGTCTTGGTGTGCTGAGGTCATTTCCCATTTTTTTTGAGAACGTTAAAAACTCATCGGTAAGATGTACGCATGCTGTGTGTTCACCAGCATCTTCAGCATCGGTTTCGCAACAGCCGTTCCTGAAAAAACCGGTCAATGGGTTACGTGAACAGGGTCTAAGAACGGTTCCAAGTACGTTTTTTTGAAGTGACATGCCCCTTATTTAACCTTTTTAGGAGGGGTGGGCAATAGGGTAAAATTGCGTTATATTGCTGTTAAGATGAAAATCAAAAAAATATTGAATGAACATCAACGCCATCAGCCAGAAGGGGCGCTTGCTGACAATCTTGGTGATGGATACCTGATGACTCATAATCCTGTTTTCAGGAATATCCGGGTTGCGTCAATCAAGGCTGGAATTCAATTCACCTCAAGCCGGTTTCATGAATACGATGTGCTTCCCCTGGTTCAGTTGCCGAAAATTCTGGAAGAGAAAAAAGTCCCTTATTTGCCAAATGTAAAACCCCTGAGCGAAATCGAATCGGCGATGCCTGATCAATTCCAGATTTATGAAGCACCACCTCTACGTGCAAATTACGTCATGCATGAGTCTGCCCATGTGGTGGCGAGATTGCTTCGAATCAAGTACTTGGGTGAATTGATGCTCGAACGTTCGAATAATCGAAGTTCTGCAATCAATTCAGAACGTCAGTTGGCATTAGCCATCATGATGGAAGAGTCGTTTGCAAACACTGCCGAGAGTCTTTTGAGTGTTGCCGCGAATACTGCAATTCATGACGAGTTTGTCATGAAGAATGCCTATGTTCATGAGACACCTGAGATGCGTGGGAGGCTCAGAACTGCTGTCTCAAAAATCGGTTTTACAGCCACATTTCGTTTGGTGTTTCTTTCATTCCTCCATTCAAATTTTCTGAAGCGCAAGATCAATCCTAAAGAATTTGACCGGGTTCTCAGAGTCTCTTTTGGTGGGGACGTACTAAAAGTCAAATCGCTTGATCAGAAGTTATTCCGTGACTTAAGGGAGATTTTTCATGGTGGCTTTGATCTTGATCCTATGTTTACCGGTCTGACCAGTTCGTTTTGCATGCGCCTTCTGGGCATCAAAACCCCACTTCAGAATCTTTTTGAATTTGATTTCATGGCTCGATTTGAAACAAATAAACCTCATCTTGATCTGATGAATGCTTTTGCCGATCTCATCGAGAAGGGTAAATGGGAATGAGGCAGTCAAATCTCGGTTTGGGAATTCTAGCAGGGATTTCAACAGGCATTTTTTGGGGTATTCCCTTTTTGGCACCTCAAATGCTTCATGGTTTTTCAGCTTTGGAAATCGCATTCGGCCGATTCTTTTTCTTTGGCGTGATCAGTTTCTTTTTTTTGAGGCGTGTCTGGTCGATTCTTTTTCAGATGAGTTGGTTGAATCGAGGCAAACTCCTGCTTTTGTGTGCCTCTGGTTTTTGGTTGTACTCGATTGTCCTTTTTCAGGGTGTTCAATCAACCGATGGAATCATCTCATCCTTGATCGTTGGCCTGTTGCCGATCACGATTCCTCTTTTTACCAAAGGACGCAACCATAGCGGTTTTTCCTTTTTTTTCGGATTATTGCTTTTATTGTTCGGTCTTTTGAATCTGGTGTTTTACCCGGTATTGAATGGCATGAAGTCGGTTCGCGCTCCTTCTGTTAGCGGAACCATTGAATTATTGTTGTGTCTGGGTTTATGGACTGGTTTTGCCATCAAGAACACACGTTTTCTGCAGACCAACACCTGGATACCCCGCAAAGACTTTGCAAGTGTGATGGGTGTGGTTTCATTGCTGAGTATTCTTCCTTTCTTTCTGGCCAAAGTCGACTTGAACGAATTTGTTCACCGTGATGGTTTTGGTTTGTATCTGATGATTTCGATGGCCCTTGGTTTTGGATCTTCCTGGTTGGCCAATTGGTTATGGAATATTTGTTCCTTCCATTGCCCGCCTGAAATTTCAGGGCCATTGATCGTTTCTGAAACCGTTTTCGGTTTGCTATATAGTTTCATACATGAAGGGCGTCTCCCTCGCGGGTACGAGGCTGCATCGATTTTTCTTTTTCTTGTTGGTGTATTTGTAACGGTTCGATCTCAGATGAAAGTCAAGAATTAGCGATCAATTCATCGCTTACCGGAAGTAACATTTCAAGATCTTCATGGCAATGATCACAGTTATTGGTAATTCGGGGTACCCATTTTGAGGGCTGTACTTTGAAATGTTGGTGACATTTTGGGCATTCGCCTTGTCCGCCTTTGTTTCTGGTTTTCTCTCCGAACTTATCCATAGCAAAGATGAAGCTGCCTAAAAAGAATGCCGGCACCAAAACAAAGTGAAGAATCGGTACAAAAATACTGATAAAAGCCATCGTAATCAAAAAACCGAAAGTCTTCAGGGCATTTTTGATTCGCTCGGATTTGTCAAAATCAATACGAGTGATCGTTGCATTTGTCGGTGTTAATTCCCGATTGTCCCTGGATGAAACGAGGATGATGTATTCGTGATTGACTGACATCTTCAAGAACTTAACCTTAGTTTAATCATCAGGCAAGGGCGATACTTTCTTCGGCAGTTGGTTTTGTCCCAGGAGCTCCAACTCATTGGCAAAAACGCTTCGCTGAACCGTATAGAATTCTCGTCCCCATTTCACCAGCCTGCTCCAGCATAAGTGATCCCAAAATTTCCCGATTCGTTTAACGCCTTTTTGTGCGCCAGAAACGGTAACAGCGATTCTTCCCGCCAAAACACGCAAATAATCGGCTAATGCCTTACGATCGCTTGATTTAACGAGGAGTTGAATATGGCTCCCCAGATTCGAAGAACGGTAAACCTGCACTTTGAAACGTGCCGCATAGACATAGATCATTGCAGTGATTTTTGCGTGGTTTTTGCGATGACGAAGAGACCAAACTCCCTTTGCTCGTTTAGATCTCAGAACGATGTGAACCGATGATTTCGGTGAAAAGGGGCGGGTGGTTTTGCGTTTTCCCACCGAATCATCACCACCATGAGCCGTAGACGCATCAAAATCATGGTTGGATTTTGAGCGCTCCTTAGACCCTAATGGCAAAGATTCCGATAACTTGCGTTGCTTCACCCTATCGATCTTAATTGATTTTTTATTATGGGGCAATGTCATATTTACAATTTTTTTTTAAGCTGATGAGGAGGGAGGGGAGAGGTCAGGAGCGTCTGATGGTTGACGCTTTTCTGGCATTTAAGAAGCTTGCCGCATATGTGCTTGTGATATTTGAATTGAACCGGCGTGACATGTTAAAATTTTTTTATGAACTTTAAACCTAATTGGCGCTTTGGTGCGGTAGCAATTTTCCTGATGCTTATTCAATCTTGTTCGAGTGCAACTAAGAATTTATCTCCCCAGCGGCCTTGGCAAAAAAGTGTTCCAGGTAAGGGCGCGCTCGGTAATTATTCCGAAAGAACGCTCAGCGGGTTCGGAACTAATTTTGTGATCAGAGCATGGCCCTCCAGTAAGCCGACTGTTCCTTTGCAGACCGCACTTGATTTAGCGGTAGCCGAGATCAATCGAATCGCAAAAATCGCAGATGCCGATGTTGAGGGTAGTGAAGTTTCGAACATCAATGAAAAATCATATAAGGAAGCGGTTCCGATTTCTGCCGAGCTTGCTTCAATTTTAATGGATTGCGACCGAATGTATCAGCTTTCCAATTTACGTTTCGATGTGACCTATACCCGCTATAAAAATCGTTCGGAATTCACCGATGCTGATTTTAACCGCATTACCGATTGGGATACCATTTCCCCTCCTGGTGATGGAGCTCATCGACTCTTTGGTGATAAGAACATGATTCTTGATACCAAGCCTGTTCCTAAGGTTCGATTGTATAATCAACGCTTGAAAATCAGTCTCAATGGGATGATGCGTGGGTATGCAATTGATAAGGCAATGCGAGTCCTGATGAAGCAGGGGTTAGGTGGGATGTCGGTGATCGCGGATGGTTTTTTTGCGGCAATTGGGACTCCGCTTCGTGATCAGAATCTTTTGTGTATTGAAAATCCAAAAGTTCTTGGCTCTTGTCTTTTTCAAATCAAACCGCTTGATCCTCGTAAAGTGCTTTTTGTAGGAACTTCTGCTTCTCAAGAGCGGCCCGGTAAAATGTTTGACCCTAAGGAAATCTGGACTCTTCGCAGTGGGGGTGTCGTAGTGAGTGGGTCTAATGGTGCTTGGGTTCAATTCTCAACTACTATTTCTGCGGTAATGGATGACCTTGTTTTGAATAATTTTTTTAAGAAATCACAAGATCCAAAGTTGGTCGGTGTTTACTTCTTGAAAGATCAGAACAACGCAATCGACGGTTCACTTGAGCCATTTGCTAAAGTTGAAAAAGCAGGTAAGTGATGAGTCGATTCAAAAAAACAATTATTCTTGCGGCTCTGTTTGTTCTTTCCTGTCAGCTGAATGCCTTTGCAGCAAGTTCTGCTTCAGTATCTATTGTAGTCAGTGCATCTGAACACATCAATGATTTGAAATGGTCAGATGAATTGAATTCCATTCATACCTCAGTTTCCGATGCTGGCAAACAGTCTTCAGTGACACTACTCGGAACATATCCGAGAGAGGGTTGGAAACTTTATTATGGGGAAAAAGAAATTCCTCGAAATAAAGGAGGAGGATTCAGAATTGAGATTCCCTTGAATTCGGATGATCTGACCTTCACATTCAATGCAATTGGTCCGAATGGTGAAAAAGAGTCTGAAAAAATTGATATCGATTCAAGAGGTTGGGCAATTACGAATCAAGTCCCCAAAATACAGCAGGATAAAAAACTTTTTTTATTTCCTAGCTTGGGCATCAGTTCGATCAAGTCCACTCAAACTGGTAAATCCGATTATTCCACCCTGGTCATGACCGCGAAGTTTTCTATGAACTACCGAATTGTTCCGAAAAAATGGGACTTGGGGTTAAGCGCATATTCGACCGCACTTCATTTGACAAAGAGTTCTGATGTGAAAGCCTATTTTATGGGATTCAATGCCAGACTAGGGTATCTGTTTCCGATATTCAGTACCGATTGGTTTTTATCCTTATACGGTGGTTATTACTACACCACCACTTTTGTAACCGCCGATGCTTTCGGTTATAAAAATCTTGGCGGCCCTCAGATTTATCCGGCAATCCGAAAAGTATTTGATCATGGTGCTGTTGCTTCCGGCTATTTCAAGTTTTCTCCGGTGGCGAGTTCGCTCTCCTTGTTGAAACTTTCCAATCGTGAAATTGCCGCTGGACTAGGATATTCATGGATTCTTCCCGAACAACAATCCATCGGTATCAATGTTGATTATTCCAATGTCGCTTTTAATTTAGCGAATCCCGACGATTCGTCCAATGTCAGTATCTCAGTGAATTCCATTTCACTTGGTGTTCAATACGGGTTTTAAATGAGATCGGATAGGTTCGCATTGATTTCCTGATAAATCGATTCTTTGCTTAAAATCGAATTGAGTGAATCAGGTACATCAATTTTTTTTCCAATCAGTGGTTCCACAATAGTCTCGAATTTAGCCGGGTGGGCTGTCGCAGCGACCACCCAATCAGATGATTCTTTTGAAGATGAAGAACGATTGATCTGTTCCCATGCGAATACAGCGGTAGCCGTGTGGGGGCACCAGATTTCTCCTTTTGTTGCCCATTTTGAAATGGTCGCGGTAATTTCATCATCCGTTACAGAAATGGAAGATGCGATTTTCCTGAATTCATCGATAACTGGAATGAGGTGGATTGCACGCTCCAAGTTGCTCGGGTTACCGACATCCATCGCATTGGCAAGGGTGGCAATGGTCTTATGGGTATTTCGGGTACCGGTTTTCAAGTAATCACCAATTGCTTGGTTTGAGTTGGTCGACATGACAATCTGATCGATTGGTAGTCCCATTCTTTTTGCCCACAAGGCGGCTACAGCATTTCCAAGATTACCGGAAGGGATGATGAAATTGCACTTTCTTCCGGTGTTCTGAAAATGCTCGGCAGCAACACGTGCGTAATAAGTCATTTGTGGTAAAAGTCTGCCTACATTGATGCTGTTTGCAGAAGTGAGGCTTGTTTCCGAATTCCACCTAGGGTCAGCAAAAGCTTCTTTCACCATACGCTGGCAGTCATCAAAAGTGCCACGAACAGAATACGCTTTGACATTTCCACCCCAGCAGGTGAGTTGTTTCTTTTGGCGGTCTGAAACCATGCCTTTTGGAAATAAGATGATTACATCGGTGTTAGGTTTGCCATAAAATGCAGCAGCAACCGCCCCTCCAGTATCACCGGAAGTGGCGACCATCACCGTCTGATGATTTTTAACCAGGTGTGATTGGCATTCAGAAAGAAAGCGTGCACCTACATCCTTGAATGCGGCAGTTGGTCCATGAAAGAGTTCCAAAACAGAAAAATCACCGTTGTTTTTCAGCGGAATCTTAAAATTAAAAGCTTGGTTACAGATAGAAGACAGGTGCGACTCGAGCACGTCACCCTTGAAAAAGGGTGAGAGAATTGAAGCGGCGTCGAAGTCCCCTCCGTTCCAAACCGGAAAAGATTCCGGTACATATAAACCACCGTCCGGGGCGAGCCCTGCCATGATGGCTTCAGATGCAGAGACTGCTGGAGATTGGCCACGAGTGCTGATGAACTTCATGAGCTGAGTCGAGCCCCTTGGGTACTGATGGGTGAAATCCAGGATTCACATTTCAAGCCCTTGATTTTGAATTCTTGAATCATCGCTTCACGGATCATTTCTGCCCGTTCAGCAGTATCAGCCCATGCAAATACGCTGGGACCTGAGCCAGAAATGGCACAACCGATTGCGCCCAAACCAAGAGCTGTTTTTTTAGCTTCGATAAATCCCGGAATCTGTGATGATCGTTGCGGTTCAATGATAACATCTTTGAATGAACGTTGAATCAGATCAAGATCGTCTTTAAAACAACCCGCGATGAATCCACCCATCGCCGCACTTTGACGGACATGATCGCTGAGCGAAATTTCTTTCTTCAGTTTTCCGCGAGATTCTTTCGTGCTGACTTCAAGGTCAGGATGGATCAATATGCATTGAATTCTTGAAGGCACGGGTATGGAAATCAAGTCGGGTGGGCTGATCGAACGGCAAAGCGTGAGGCCGCCGAAAAGTGCGGGCGCGATGTTGTCTCCGTGAAGCCCGCCACTTGCCACCATTTCTCCCAGCATTGCATAGTGAAACAGTTTTTCCTTCGGAAGTGGGTGATCAAGAAGTGCGTTCGCCGCAACAATTGCCGCAACAGCAGAAGATGCGGAACCGCCCATGCCTGAACTCATGGGAATTCCTTTTTTGATCGAAACCGAAAAGCCAAAATCGGCATTTACATCTTTTAATAATTGAATCAAGCCCACTGTTGCGGTGTTTTTGTCGGCTTCAAGGGTAATGTTTTGATTGATGCCCTCAATTTTCGTGATTTCCACACCAGGGCCAGCACTTCTGCTGACCGTCACTTCATCACCAACGCCCTCGATGGGAAAACCCAGTAAATCAAAGCCAACTGCAACATTGGCTATGGTTGCGGGGGCGAAAGCGGTAGCGGTAACTTGATCAAGAATCATCGGTTTGCTCCTAAAAATGTTGAGACC
>CALPVV020000070.1 GCA_943327105.2 Nitrosovibrio sp. Nv4 | reverse complement strand
GGCATCGGCAAATCCTCCCATTCATTGATCAGGTTCTGACCAATCTGAGCAAGCTCAGTTGCTTCTTCTGCTGTTTTTGCGGATTGAATGAGTTGAATGTCAGCACCAGCAATGAAGTTGCCGGGCTTTTTGGAAAACAAGATGATCGCCTCGAAATCGGTTCGTTTTTTCAATTCTTCAATCAAGACCTTGAACTCGCTCATCACCTCGCGGTTGAACTTGTTCACCTTTTCGTTTTGAAGATCAAAATAGACATATCCAATTGAGTTTTTTGCAAGAATCGAAAAGTGTTTCATAGAAACAGTTTAAGACTCTTTGGCAAACGAGACAACGAAAAGAGCGAAATTAAAAGTAGACGCCCAAACCAAGTGTCCCAGCATAAGTCGCGCTATGACTCAAAGAGTTACCGGCATCAATCCGACTCGGCTCCAATACACTTGAACCGATGGTCTGAGATTGTGACGATTGGGTTTTGGAAGAAAACACACCATTCACTTGAAAGGTCGCGCTGGCAACAATCGCACGGGTTATCGCGAATTCAGCACCCAATTGACCGACACCTTGGAACTGTTTGATTTGAAAATCAGAAGCATTGCCCATCATAACCTGATAAGCCGGAGTATAATTCAGGGCAGAGATGGCGTAACCAAATCCACCGGCAACAAATGGACGCAAGCGTGATTCACGCCCAAGGAAAAACAGTTTTGCACCAACATCGACGATGTTTTGCTTGTATTCGAAAACGTCAAGAGGTTGATAGCCGGTCGAAGAAATTACAGGTGCGGAAGTATTGATCAATGCACGCGTGAACCCACCTTCGATCATCAGACTTTCAGCGATTAAAAAACCAAGTCTACCACCGAACGAATACAAAGGCGTAACCGTGAGTGAATTAATGCCCAACACAGAGTTAAATCCAAAAGTGGGTGAAAGATAAATTTTAAAACTGGAACGCTCGACCGTTTCAACACCGAAAGTGTTTCTTGCAGTGCTGATCTTGCCAATAGATGAAGCTTTTGAAGCCGGTTTCACGACTTGATTTTGTTCTTTTTCATGAGCATCTGCCATAGCCGAAGCGCTTGGTTCTGCGGGCTCTACCGTCTCTGCAGGCTCTTCAATCACTTCTTCTACGACTGGTTTATTGTAACCAAGGTCCCAGATTTCAGCTCGGATTGGTGATCCGATCAACAATAACGACATGGTCAGAAGAGAAAGAACCCCTTTGAATTTAAACATAACAAACCCCTTGGGGCAGGGTTCTATCACGAGGCTAACGCAATGCAAGCAAAATCATTGCGCACCGCTTAAGACAGAAAAAGCTCTTTATTTTCAAACTGTTGTGTTTTTTTGTATTTCTTTTGAATCAGGTCTGAAAGGCGAACATACAAGCTGCGTTCGCCTAACTCAGGGTTCATTGCAGGCGAAATCAACCAGGTACCCAAGCGAGAAGTATCAACGTTACTTAAAGACTCCACCCATTCTTCATGAGCAGGTCCACGTAAAACTGTTTTAACCTCGGCAAGATCAATCTCAAAATCGCCCAGGTACGGACTAACCGTATTGATCATGCGATCGATTAAAAATTCTTGTTCCGGAAGCAACGTACGCAAATGAATATAACCATCACGATGAATCATTTCGATCAACGGAGAATTGCGCTCTACAAACATCATGCGGTTGCTCGCGCCAACAGGAAGTGTTTGCAACGGAAATGCGATTTCAAATTTGGTTCGAAGTAACTTTGCGCGCTCAAGATCAAGCACAACCGTTTGTTCAGCGATGGGAAGATTGCTGGAATCCATTAAAACCTGCACACCCATTTTTTTCAGATGAATGATCACACGTGATTGAATTTCATTCGGTGATTTTTCAAAATAAACCATCTCATGGCAAGCATTGATCAGGTCAGAAGAATTTTCACCGTAAACAGGCGGATAATCAGAGCCTTTTGCGTAATATGAAAGACCACGCTTGGCTTCAGCAGAAACCTGATCTCCAACTGAGAATGCAAAATCTTTTTTTGAAAGCTCGAGCTCGTTGTAAATTCCAAAACGGGAGTGTGTGGTGAGAATTTGAATCGGATTGGTGTCGCGATCTGTTTTCAAATCTTCAAGACCAAGCAAGGGAAGAGCCATTTTAGGAAATAGTTCCCACGAGTGCACAGCAGGCTCAGGCAAAATAGCGACAGAATTACCTTTCTGCTTCAATAAAGCAGCAGCCCAGAAAAAGGCAGGATGAGAACCACGAAATAGGAAGTCCACCCGTTCCGTACTCAACTCATTATGCTCCTGATCAACTGTTCAACCATTTCGAGCTTCATTCTAAGACCAATTGAGCCAAAATGAGAAGTCTTTTCATTCCACTCCAGTATTTTTTCTCTCTGGTCACAAACAGTTAGAATGCCTTTTTCACGTAGTTCTCGAGTTTCAAAAAACTTCTCTACGTTCTTTGGACCACATGCAACAGGAATAGAGTACGCCGCAGGCTCTAATGTGGAATGAATGCCTTTACCAAAACCACCGCCCACCCACGCGCGATCCGCAATCGAGTAAAGCTCGACTAGGAGCCCCATTTCATCGACTAAAATACAGTTTTCAGAGGGTGCATAGATCGACGGATCAGGTTTTGACTTCAATGAGTGAGGCACCACCCAAACCGTTCCAGGATAATTTAAAATCGCCTCACGAAGCATTTGCATGTCTTCTGGCCAAGCGCTTCCTATCACCCAATAAGGCTTCTTTGCATCTGCATGCTTTTGCTTCCAACGATGCAACGCTTCGCTGTCAGCAGCTTTTTCAGCCCTTCGAGACACTCTTTGCCAGCGTGGATCAACCGATAAAACAAATTCAGCATTTGGAAACGCCAACTTCAATCTTTCAATCGCAGCATCTTCAAGAACATAAAATCGCAATCGTGGAAGCCGCACGCCGAAGGCGCTTAAAAAGCGCTTAGCCCAGAGAAGCGAACTGCGCATTTGCGCACAGACGATTGAAATACGAATTCCGCGTTTGCTAGCCGCTTGCCATAAACCCGGCCATGCCTCGTATTTAGCGGTGATGACTTCAGCTACTCCGAAATGGTCAAACGCAAAACGCCACTCTGATTCGGCTGGAGAAAAACCCCGAAACAATAAGCCTTCAGGAAGTTTTTTCAGTGATTTTTTTGCAGAAGGAGAAAAAACCGACACGCAAACCTTACGTCCCTCAACCACAGCAGCCTCAATCAGCGGTACCAGAATTTCAAGCTCGCCGGCACTTGCCGCATGAAACCAAAGCGTGTTGCGGCTTTTCTCCCGCGGTGATTGCCGCCAATTACTTTTGCTTTTAATCAAACCGCCAACGATACCAGCGTAAATTTCAAATCTCACGGCAGGTGATCCTTTACTTGCTCAACCGTAATTTGCTTAAGACAAGCATAACGATCTTTGAATCGATAACAGATTTTTCCATCTTTTGAACAAGGTGAGCAACCTACCGAAGAGTAGACCGATTGACTGTCTTTTCTCCAAGGGCCAAAACCCAGATCAGGACGTGTTGGCCCAAAAATCATCGTTGCAGGTGTACCAACGGCCTCGGCCAAATGAGCTAGCCCCGTGTCGCTTCCTACATAAAAGGCAGCTTCCTTGATTAATGAAGCAGTGATGGAAAATTCACTTTCACTCAAAACCGCGCGATGAACGATGCCATTCTTATGAAATCGAAAAACCAATGCGGCCGCATTGCGGTCACTCAGGCGTCCTAATACCACCGGCACCAGTGATTTTTCACGCGAATACTCAACACAAAGACGCTCATAGGAATCAGTGCTCCATTCTTTTGAAGCCCAACGTGAAGACGGCATCACTACAAAAAACTTTTTGGATTCAAGCGAGTACTTTTTCAATGCCTCGGGACCATTCAATTCAAGGTGTCCCATTGCAGGCTTGCTGGCCTGATCAGTGGAAAGTCCTGATAGTTTACAGGCAAGATGCGAAAACCGTTCATGAAGCGGATGCGGACGAAAAAACTCGGGCCACCATTTTTTGAAAATCAAATACCCGTAGAATTGGAACCGTTGCTTTGAAATACTCTTCCACGGCACCCAATAGCCACGTGAAAAATCAAGCCAGTGAAAATAAATCCGCGCCAGTAAACTTCTTAACGTGACATGCAAATCAACACGCATATCGTAATCGTGGTGCGACAACTCACGAATCAAATCGAACCAGCCAATTAATCCTTTTCTCTTGTCAAATTCAATAAGCGTGCGGATTTTGGGATGCCCCTTCAATACAAAGGCAAATTCCTTTGAAATCACCCAGTCGATCTGAACATTTTGGGGAAGGGACTCCAAAAAGGCAGTAGAAAGAATCACATCACCAAGACTACTCATGCGAATCACCAGTAACTTCACTTGGACTGTCCTTTCTTCTTCAACGTAACCGAGCCGTTCTCTGTAAAGGCGGTGATGGCAGAATCGTTCTTTTTACCGATGGCACCGATCAATCTGCCCTTGATTTCAGGACCGTAGGCATTTTCGTTTTTATCGTTGGTCTTGATCAAGAAATCAGAACTGACTTCACCCTGAATCGTTTGAAGGTTAACCTCACCTGAATAGTCAGATGGAATCGCAATTTGAATGGCCCCCGTCTTTGATTTCATTTCAAACAGCTTTCCGACACGAACACTGGCCACTTGAAGTTCCCCTGAAACACTTTGTGCATCCAATTCACCGTCCAGGTCATCAATCATGACCTTGCCGGACTCGGTCTGGGCATGAAGGTCGCCCTTGTGTTTTTTTGAACTGAGCGATCCTGACTGTGAGCGCATTTGAAAATTACCTTCGGTATCGCTGATCTCAATGTCACCATTTTGGGAAAACACCATGATGGCCTTTGGCGAAGCCTTGACCTTTTTCAATACAATCTTCTGATTTCCTGCAAGGATACTTCCTGAAAACTCGGAATCTTGAATTGAAATCTTGCAATCAGGACAACTCAAATTCAGTGGCGAAGAAGAACGAACCTTGGTCAGATCAAGTATATTTTGCTTTCCAGTAAACTTGAAATCACCTTTCCACTGATTTAGTTTAATCGCTTTTTCAGCACCAAGCAGAACGGTTAGCCCCAAGGTCAACGGAGCCTTGATCTCAAGATCAACACGAATGTCTTTCTTTTTCTGGCGATTACGGAGCTTGGTAAGAAGATCGGTGCCCTGAGGGGTTCCAACCCGTAGTTCAATTGAATTGGGGGTTTCCAACGAAACCAGTCCGAACTGTTCTGAAATATTCCGGGAAGACTCTTCGGTCTCAGTCACCACGGTCTTTTTTAATTTCACGCGGATCAGATCTTGATTCCAGCCCTGAATGCTCACATCGCCAAGATCATGTTGAATATAAATGGGGAGCTGCTTCTTGAAGTGGACATCCGATTCCACTTCACTTGTGTAAGAATTCCCCGCGAAAACGGGTAAATTAAACGAAAAATGCAGAATCAATAAAAATGATGGAACGAAATAACGATGCACAATGCTTTGAAAGTACCGCTTTTTTCTTAATTGTGAAAAAAAATTCATTTTTGTTTGTCTTTTTTGTTCGGCGCGTTAGAATTGAACTATGAGGAGTTCTTAACGATTGACACCGTGAGACCCCAGTTCTTTTACAAGTTGGAGTGCTACGGAAAGTACTCAAGAAGAAGCGGTCATAAACCCCATGTGACCTCTTTGAAAAAGGCAACCCGATCGAAAGGTCGGAGACGCAAAACCACAGTGCTAACGAACTCTATCCCCGAGTTCTACGCAGGCTGGGCTGCCAAAGGACGACTACATTTTTCAAGAGCGGGATTTCCCAATACCCTAAAATCCCCCTTCTTCATTTCAGGGCGTGAACATCAAGACGATGCTTCACGCCTTTTTTCATTTTGAGGCACAAATGCGCAGCCGTTGAATTATGTCTCCACCTCTGGCACTATGTCCGTGGATTTAAACATGGCATTCGACGGACTTCTCATTACCGAAATCTTTTATTCACTTCAGGGCGAAACCTCCCTGATCGGCGTTCCGTTTGTTTTCATTCGGTTGACTGGTTGCAACTTGCGTTGCACTTATTGCGACTCGGTCTATAGCTATAAAGGCGGCCGCCGCATGTCGCTGGAAGAAGTTTTGGTTGAGGTGAAAAAGTATCGTGTGAAACACGTATTGCTGACCGGTGGGGAACCACTACTTCAGCGCAACACAGTGAGAATGATCGATTTACTGCGCAATGAAGGTTATACCGTCAGCGTTGAAACGCATGGCGAAGTATCAATCGAGGAAGCTGCAAAACATGACGCCCGCATCGTCATGGACATCAAGACCCCCGGTTCAGCTGAGTGCCGTGGCGGATTTGAAAAAAACTTCCCCTTCTTAAAAGCCGGTGACGAAATCAAATTCGTCATCACTTCCTTGAAGGATTACGAATGGGCTCGTGAACTAGTAATGAGCAACCGATTGCCAACCAATGTTGAAATTCTATTTTCACCTGCAATGAAAGCCGAAGGTTCGCCGGGCAGTTACGAAGGTATTGATCCCCGCACTTTGGCTGACCTGGTTGTTCGAGATCAATTGCCGGTACGCTTCCAATGGCAATTGCATAAGCTCTTATGGGGCGCAGACACCAAGGGCGTATAAGCCCCACTCTCCTCCTGAATCAATCTTTATGTATGACCTGGATCATACTCAGAGCTTGTTAGCTCATCACGGTCTAATCTTTGCAGTGCTATTCTAAAAATAGAAGGAGCACCTATTTTATGACCAAAACAAAAACAATTGCACAGTTGATGACAAAACACCCTCTGACGATCGGCTATGAGGAAGCCATTCAGAAAGCCAGTGAGGTAATGTTGGAGCATCGTTTCCGCCATTTACCAGTGATTGATCAAATTGGAGAAGTGATCGGCATCTTGAGCGATCGTGACATTCAACGCGCCATGGAAGTGCGTCGACACGGTATTGAAACCGAGACCGTAATCGCGTCTCATCGAAAAGTAAAAGATTTCATGAGCTGGCCGGCTCATACCGTAGGAGACCATACACCCTTGAAAAATGTATTGAGCTTGATGATTAATGAAAAAATCTCAGCGGTCTTGGTCAGTGCTGAACTCACTAGTAAAGTTCGGGGGATCATCACTTCGGAAGATCTTTTGAAGGAATTCGAAAGACTCTTGAATGAAGATGAGGGCGAAGACGTCATTCCGGTGATTCCAGGGGGAAAAGACCCGGCAAATATTTTCAGAGATTGATCAAAATCAATTCACAACAGGCCATAATTCAAGTGACGGACGCTGCCCCTGCTTGAGAGCTTCATTGAATTTCTCTTCAGCTGTTTTTTGATTTTGTTTCATGAGCTGGTTCTTTTGTGACCAGTTTTTCTTTGTTTCAGTCAGTTCATTTTTCAATGTGTTTTCGAAATCTTGTTTTTTCTTGAGGTAGTTTTGTACATATTCTCTACGCTCGGGACCACTCATGTGCTGATCAAAGAATTGTCTTCTGGCAATCTTCTGATCTTCTCGCCAACGCTTTTGCTTTTGATTTTGTGCGACTTGAAGCTCTCGTATCGCAGAACGTTCCTGATGAGCCATTGCGGCCCGCTGTTGATTCAAAGCTTTTTTAAATTCAGCCGACAATTTCTTTTTTTCATCTTCGGTTAGTGCCGCCATCGGGGTTGCACTTGGAGTCGCATTCGGAGTGGCGCTAGCAAGAGGCGTAGCTGAAACCACAGGCGTGAGAGAAACGGCAGTAGCGGCTTCATTCGCCAATGCAAGCGTGGCTTGAAAAGATAAAACCAAAGTCAGTACAATTCGCTGGTTTTTAGTCATGGTACAAGATTAAAAGAAAAGGCCCTTCACAGCAATACCATGAAGGGCCTTCGTTCAATAATAATAAGCGTCAGTAAATCACCTGCAACTTTGAAACCTTAAAACCCTTCTTATTCATACTAGAGTCGGTCTTAAGCGTAATCGTACCCTTGCCACCATTAAGATAATCGGTGGTATAACCTGACGCATAGGTACCACTCAGACTTTCAATTTCTTCGCCATTGCCGTCTTTGATCAAAATTTTGTCATATCCAGATTCAGTTTCTATGCTTTCAAAAACCACACGAACATACTTGGCATTTGGAACATTAATATCAAATGTGTACGTTTTGTTTTCAACATAAGGATGAGGCGATTCAACACTGTATGTGTAATCTTTCCAGAGATTCTCTGCCGGCGAACTGTCAGCAGGAACGATGCCGTGAATGGCGTTGTAAACATTCACACGTCCTCTGGCCACGACCTTTTTCGACAGGCTTCTGATTTTATCACTGGTATTGATCAGAGTGTCCTTGATCTGCTGATAGGTTAACGACGGGTTCGCAGAAAGCATCAGCGCCGCAATACCTGAAACATGGGGTGTCGCCATCGAAGTTCCACTGAACACCTGATAATCAGCGTTTCTTACCGTTGAAAGGATTTTCACGCCAGGAGCAGCAACATGCACTTTTGTTCGACCATAGTTTGAAAATGAAGCGATTTGATCGCGATTGTCTGTTGCCGCTACAGAAAGGACGTTATCAATCTGATAAGTCGCAGGATAAGAAGCACTGGCATCGTTGTCATTGCTTTCATTTCCAGCTGCAGCCACAAATAAAATGCCTTTTTTATGGGATTCTTCAATCACATCAAAAAGTGCCTGGGTGTATGGCCCACCACCCCAACTGTTCGACATGATGTCTACACCCATCATGGTTGCGTATTGAATCGACTGCACTGCTGCATCGAGTGAACCACTGCCCTGTGCACTCAGAAACTTGATCGGCAAAATGCTTACATTCCAGGTTACTCCAACGACACCGAAACCGTTGTTGCCCACTCCTCCGATGGTACCGGCACAGTGAGTACCATGATTGTGATCGTCCATACCATTGGCTAGATTTTGATTGAAGTTCCAACCGTAAACATCATCAACAAAACCATTATTATCATTATCAATACCATCGCCTTCAATCTCAGCGGTATTTTTCATGATGTTTGCCTGAAGATCTGGGTGGGTGTATTCAACACCAGTATCAATGATGGCTACTTTCACCTTCTTACTGCCGGTGATCCCTTCATTCCAAACAGGCACTACGTGAATATCAGAACCTGCCTTACCTGGCTGGCCGGCAGCATCGCTCTGGCCGGTATTTTGAATTCCCCAAAGCTGGGAAAGTTTTGAATCATTGGTGGGAAGCGTATCTGCACGACTGCCAATGACATGATAAAGATAATTGGGTTCAGCGTATGCAACCCGCTCATCAGATTCAATGAGTGCTCGCGCCGATTTCAAGCCCTTAGCCTCGATCACTGCAAACACATCGCTGGTCTTGAAGTGGCGAACCTTAACACCGTCTTTTAAACCTGAAACGCGCTGCAAACGCAAAGCGATCTCTTCAAAGGTATTCAATGTTTTTGCATCGGGACCCTGTTTCAATTTCACGACAAACTCACCAGGTACGGATGGAAAAACTTTATTTTTTACTTTTGCAAATGCCGGAACACCGATCAATGAAGGCAAAGACAGACACAACAAGATGATTCTCAATAGACGTTGGGAATGGAATAGGGATGGTTTCATTGCCTTAAGCTCCTCCTTGAGCAGACGGTTGAAATACAGGTTATCTTTAAAATTTAAGGGATGACGTATTAATTACACAATAATTATTGATTATCGATTGCCGCTTTGATTCGAAGAGTCGGTGTGACACGACCCATAAATCGATTTAATTCTGGAATACCCGCAAAAAGACAGGCTTTTCGCTGCTGGGCAGATTTTTCCAGCATCTCAGTGACTTCAAGTCTCTCTGCAGCATTAAACCAGATTGCTTCGAATGGTTTTCCTGGTCCCAACCTGAGCTTCATGTGACGACCCTTGAGAACATTTTGATACTCAACATAAGCATTCACACCAAAAAGAGGCTCAGGGTTACCGGTACCATACGGAGCAAATTTTTCTATTTCTTCAATTGCCTGATGAGTAAAATCGGTAAGCTCAAACTGACCTTCCAATTCATACGTTTCAGTTTTACGCAATGGAACGAGTGTTGAAATAGCAGAATTGTAAGCCCGTGAAAATTCAGGAAGCGTTTCAGGTGAAAGTGAAAGGCCTGCAGCAAACTTATGTCCGCCGTAACCTTTCAAATATTCTTTTGTTAAATGTAAACCTTCGAGAACATTGTAGCCTGCATAAGAACGCACACTACCCTTCACAATACCATCTTCACGAATTGCCATTACAATTGCAGGACGCTTGAAATGTTCTGTGACCTTTGAAGCGACAATTCCCACTACACCTTCATGCCAATTGGAAGAAGCCACCACTACAGCGTGAGAATACTCGCCACGTTCAATGCCCTCATTCACCATGCCTCGAACTTCGTCCCAGATCAGGTTTTGAAGATCGGCACGCTGCTTGTTGATTGCTTCAAGCTCTTGAGCCAATTGATTGCTTTCTATCGGGTCACGTGAAATCAAAATACGATAGGCGGTTTCAGCAGAACCCATTCGGCCCGAGGCATTGATTCGAGGACCAATACTGAAACCAAGCGATGAAGCATTCATCGTCTTATTCGAAAATCCGGCCTGTTCACACAATGCTTTTAGACCAGGCTTTTGAGTGTCTTTCAAAATATCAAGGCCATGCTTGACCAAAATACGATTGTCACCGGTCAAGGGAACCATGTCGGCTGCGGTGGCAATAACGACTAAATCAAGCAACCCCTTCATATTGGGCTCAACAACACCTTCAGCGGCACGGGCGGAAAAGTAACCGACCTCACGTGCAAGCGAACGAATACCAAGACAGAGATAGAAACCAAGCGCACAACCGCATAGTTGCTTCAAGCCAGATTCATCATCAGCCCGTTGCGGATCAATCACGGCAAAAGCCGGAGGAATTCCGTGTACCGGATCAATCGAATGGTGGTCGACGATGATCATCTCGATTCCAAGCTCAACCGCTCGTTTTGCAGCATCGAAATTGGTGATGCCACAATCAACCGTAATGAGAATCTTCACGCCATCTTGATGGGCTTCTTCAACCGCACCTACATTCAATCCGTAACCATCTTTAAAACGATCAGGCTGACGGACACTGTAATTGAATTTCAAGTCTCGAAAAAACCACGTCAAAAGCGCGGCTCCCGTGGTTCCATCAACGTCGTAATCGGTGAATACACGGATTTTTTCAGGGTCTGGTTTTGTTTGAGATTCAAAAATTCGTCGAGCTGCTTTTTCAAGATCAAGAATCTTGAACGGATGCGTGAGGTTTTCCAACTTTGGATTCAAAAAAACTTTCACTTCTTCTGGCGTTTTGAGGCCACGATTGACGCAAAGAGTGGCCGCCATCACACTGATGCCGGCACTTGCGGAAAGCGAAAGAGCCGCTTTTTGGAGCGACTCTTCCTTGTTTTTATAAATCCAGTTTTGTACCACAGTACTCCCGATTAAAGACCGATGTGCGCCTCAGGCGACAACTTCACTTCACGGCGTTTCTTGTGCTTGCCGCTCTTCTTTTGGTTATCTTGATAGTGACTGAGAACAATCACCATGGAAGAAGCGATGAAGATGGAAGAATAAGTACCGATCACCAAGCCCACCATAAGGGTGAACGCAAACGGTTCAAGAACGTGGCCACCGAAAGCCCATAGCATCGCCACGCTCACGAAAGTCGCAAGTGAGGTCATGATGGTACGACCAAGGGTCTGATTCACCGATTGGTTCACGATGGATTCGATCGATGCGCTTGAATTCATTTTCATGGTTTCACGAACACGGTCGAATACGATGATGGTATCGTTGTTCGAATAACCGATGAGCGCAAGTACCGCCGCAAGAACAGTCAAATCGAATTCCTTCTGGGTCACGATGAAGATCCCGATGATGATGATGGCATCATGGAAAAGCGCCATCACTGCACCCGGAGCAAAACGGAAATCAAAGCGGATTGCAACATAGAGAAGAATCGAGATCAACGCGTAGAACATGGCGAGGAAACCGTTTTTACGGAGCAAACCACCCGCAGAAGGCCCTACAATGTCAGCAGACTTGATTTCGAACTCACCCTGCTTCAAGTCAGCAGAAAGAGTATCGCCAATTTGTTTTACCACTGCGTTCAGATTCTTGCCGTCTTCTTGAGCACGAATCATGAAAGTGCTTTCACTCGGATCACCGATTTGAAGGATCTTCAAACCGTTCAACTGGCCTTTTTCAAGAGTAGTG
>CALPVV020000069.1 GCA_943327105.2 Nitrosovibrio sp. Nv4 | reverse complement strand
GCGGCCGCTCCGAAGAAGGCTGCTGCAAAGAAAGCCGCACCGAAGAAAAAGAAATGAAAAGCACCTGGCTCATCACCGCATTTGAACCGTTCGCAGGCCGCCCCGAGAATAACTCTCAGGCGGTTTTAAAAGAAATTCGCAAACTTGTAGACGCAAAAGTGTCTGAGCCCGATTGGAACTTTGAGTTTCATTATAAAACTTTGCCAACCGAGTATGACACTTGTCACACCACCTTGATGGAACAAATCAAACTGCTCCAAAAGCAGGGAGTAAAGATTGCCGGCGTTCTTTCACTCGGTGAAGGTGCCGAAGATTTCAAACTTGAAACCCAGGCAAATAATTTTGATGATGTACCCGGCTTTCCCGACAACAAAGGCGTGATTCGCGTAGAGCAGAAGATTTTTTCCGATCACACTGACGACGTGATTCCGATGCGTTTTCCCTTTGAAGCCTTCGGCCGCATTCGCACCTCAAAAAGCCCAGGCTTTTATGTTTGTAATCACCTTTGCGCGAAAATGGCGAAAGAGTTTTCAACCGAAAAACACCCTTATTTCGGCTTCATTCACGTGCCTCGTACCGGCATGGGCGGAATTTTCACCGCCGATGTCTGCGCAGCAATCATCGTGAATGGGTTTAAGAAAATCGGTACCTGACTACTTTCTTATGCTCGCCGCATAATTTTAATGAGCTCAAACTGAATTAATTACTTCGGATTTACTATGGCACTACTTAAAATCTTCATCAGCGGCATCATCATCTGGCTTGCTACCGAGTTTGGAAAAAAATCAGGCAAATTGGGTGGATTGATTCTTTCATTACCCCTGACCACTCTCATCGCGCTTTGTTGGCTCTGGTATGAAACGCATGACGCTTCTAAAATTTCTTCAGTTGCCAAGGAAACTTTGATTTTTGTGATTCCGTCTTTTGTATTTTTTATCGCGCTACCACTCTTACTTGAACGCGAACTGAATTTTTATCTCAGCTTTATCATCTCAATCGTACTGACGCTCATCGCTTACTTTGCTTTTTATAAAATCAGGGGCGAAACTTAATCGAAGCCACTGACGGTCACTTCCCGCCTTTGAGTCGACGGGTCATCGTGGAAATGAGCGTTTTGGCCCAGGATGGTTTTTGCAAAATCACGCGTTCAAAAATAGTGGGTTGAATTTCAATCAACTCTGAATCTTCCAGCGCATCAACCGATGCGTTTCTTGCTTCTTCATTGAAGTATGCCATCTCGCCCACGAATTCCCCTGGCTTTACTTCACCAATCGAATAGGTCTCGCCTGATTTATGCTTCTTGTAAGCCCGTAATAAACCCTTTTTTAAAATATAAACCTGCTTGGTGAGATCACCTTCGTTGATCAGAATCTCGCCCTTTTGTAGCTTTTTGATGACGTACGCACTTGCATCACTTCGAAAGCCATAATCAGAAACCTTTGCAATGACATCATGTAAGCCATCAAGCGTGGTGATTTCTCTGGCGAAGGTCAATTTCCCTAATGCGACCGCGTCGAATTGATCTTGGTTCTTTGGTTCAGAACCGATTGCCACAATCGCAACTTTCGAATTCTTATCGGCTAAAACTGAATCAACAATATGGCCAGGGCGACCTTTTGCCAGTTCAAAGTCTGTGATCAAAATATGAGGTGGCGCATTTTTCAGTTTCACCAGGCATTCCATATAATCGATCGCGGTATAAATGACCGAATCGGGGTAACGAACTTCAAGCCACTCTGTGAAACTCTTTTTTTCAAATTCGTTCGATGTCGCAATTAAAAAAAACTTTTTTCCGTCATTTTTTAGCATGGAGTAGCCGTTCCTTATCCGTATTAAGAATATTTTAACAGTAAACCAGCACTACAAAACAGTATTTATTTGAGTTTCTTGAATAGGTCGATGGCGATCAATCGCTGTTCTGAATGATCGACGATTGGTTCCATATACTCAAAAGGCAATGGGTGATGAATTGCCTTGCCCTTGAGTTTAGACAATTCCGGAACCCATTTACGGATGTATTCACCGTCAAAATCGAAACGCTCACTCTGTGAGTACGGATTCATAACCCGAAAATAAGGTTGAGCATCGCAACCGGTCGACGCGCTCCACTGCCAACCACCATTATTGGAAGCAAGATCAAAATCAAGAAGGTTATCCGCAAAATACTTTTCGCCCATACGCCAATCGAGAAGCAAATCTTTCGTTAGAAACATTGCCACTACCATGCGAAGGCGATTGTGCATCCAACCGGTTTGCTTGAATTCGCGCATGGCTGCATCGATGATCGGAAACCCGGTCTTTCCCTCAACCCATGCTTCGAAATGTTCTTTTTTCCCAGGCCATTTGATCTGATCACATTCGCGTTTGAAACTTCCCTTTTCGACATGAGGAAAATTGAAAAGAATCATCTGGTAGAATTCGCGCCAGATGAGTTCCTTGATCCAGACTCTTGTTCCGGCAGAAAGATGCTCGTCAGCGAATCGCAAACATTCACGAATCGAGATCGTTCCGAAACGAATATGCATGGAAAGACGGCTCGTACCGCCAATCGCTGGGAAATCACGCGCTTCTTGATAGCGTGAAATATGATCAGCAAAATCCTTTAAAAGCTTTTCAGCCGCTTTTGAACCCGTTGGAATGACGATGTCTTGCTCTTTAAAACCATGTTCCCAAAACGATGTGCTTTTTTCCCTGATCTCAGAGGCGTCCCACAACGAGCCCATTTTCGGTTGGTAGTCGCGAAGATGTTTTGCTTTTGCCGATTCAAATTGCTTCAGCCAGTTGTTCGAATAAGGCGTGAAAACGCGATATGGCTCACCACTACCATTCAAGATTTCAGTCCCTTCAAAAATGACCTGATCTTTGAACGAGTGAAAAGCAACCCCTTCGCTCTTCAACCGTTTTGCCACACCTTCATCCCGTTTTTTGGCATAAGCTTCAAAATCGTTCGAAGTAAACACGGCTTGCACCTTAAGCTTCTTTGCAAGCTCAGGAATTTTTTCTGCCGGATCACCATAGACCACTAGTAACCGTGACCCTTTTTTATCAAGCCCCTCAGCCACCTCATCAAGTGATTTTTGAATGAAGGTGACACGTCTGTCGGTTTTTGAAAGCTTGTCGACAATGTTTGAATCAATGACAAAAACAGGCAACACCTTTGAAGACTGGTGAGTGGCTTCAAAAAGCGCACGCTGATCCTTCAATCGAAGATCGCGTCTCATCCAAACCAAAGCACGTTCATAAATCGGGGTAGTGCTCACAAGTTGACTCCGATGAGTTTCAATAGGTAATGGGACCCAAAGAACATCGCTGAGCCAAGAGCAATCCAAAGAGGCGCAAACCTCAACCGCAATGCCGTTGGCAATAACTGAACCAGGGCAACGAACATCAGGATTCCGGATGACATGGCGATGAATACCGGCTCAATACCGCTGAAGATGAGTGGAATCATGGAACCCAACACAAATGCACCACCGATGAATATGAGCACTTTTCTTGCAGCCTTGAAACTAGCCCCACCACTCAGTGCCATCACACCTGAAAGTACACCTTCAGGCAACAGATGCAAAACCACACCCAACACCAGAACTACGCCGAGTTGATGGTCTACAGCCTGAACTGATGACAACGTGATTCCATCGAAGAATGAACAAATCATGAAGCACCCGATTGCCGAACAAACCTGACCTACACCTAGTACTTCAGGGTGCGTGTGGGCGTGAAGGTGGGCGTGATCATGCGAATGAGAGCAATGTTCCGCTTCATCGAGATGTTCATGGTGATCGTGAGCATCGTGTTCGCCATGAACATGTTCATCATGGGTATCGATCGCATGCAACGATTCGGGTTCGGCATGAAAAAAACGATTCACAAAATCAAGTTGTGGCAAAAGATAGCGCTCGAACATTGCAACCGAAAGCACACCGACAAAACTCCACATGAAGAAAGCCCGGGGACCGGCCTGATAACTGCTCAAAGTTTCTGGCAATAAATCAAAAAAGAGCGCGGAAAGAATAAATCCTGCAGCCAGTGCAATAAACACTTTCAGTCGATCAAGGTTCAAATGATTCCCCGCCATACCATGCATCAGCAAGAGACCAAGAAGGACCATTAAAATCGCAATGATGGAGGAAACAACGAGTAAAATCATTACTCTGATCCTAACCCCATTTGACCAATCGAGGCAATGAGAGTAACACTGTTTCTAGTGGGATTTCCTGAAGTAATATTTGAAAACGACGACTTTCTGGCACTGAACAAGCCTGCTGGCTGGTTCTCGATTCCGGCGCGCGAACCGAAGACCGAAGATCAGGTACTGACTGAATGGATCAAGTCGACACATCAGACGGATGCATGGATCATTCATCGACTTGATCGCTTCACCAGCGGCATCATTCTCTTTGCGAAAAATCAAAAAGCGCAAAGAGATGGCAACCTTTGGTTTCAAAATCGGAAAGTGAAAAAAACCTATCAGTTTCTCGCTTCTCCTCCCCCCCGCCTTCCGGCAATTCAAATTCGTGAACCGGTAGAGGGAAAGCCGGCTCAAACCTTGTTTGAAGTGATTCAAAAAAATGACTACGCGTTTTTCGGTAAAGCCACACCAATGACTGGACGGTTTCACCAAATCAGGGCGCATGCAGCTGCCGGCGGTTTTCCACTTCTTGGTGATTTCAAATATGACGGCAAATCAACTCTGCTCATCAAAGATGAGGTCATCGGTTTTCCAAGATTTTGCCTGCATGCATTTGAACTTCAACTGCCTTTCGGTACTTTTCGGGCTGAACTGCCCGAAGACCTGACCCTTCTCAAAGGAAAAATCTTTGCATGAACTTCAATCAATTACTCAACCTGTCTTATGAATGGCGCAAGCAATACGGACTTTTTGAGAATACCGAAACCCTTCGCATTTTTTATGATCCTGACACGATTGCAATCGACTTGTTTCAAAACCACGCATGGATCACTCAGTGGGGAAATCTGAAAGCCAACATCTTGCCCGATTCGGTGGCATTTTTGCGTGAACTCGCACCTTGGGGAAAGCAACTGGATAGCATTGTACTGATGGACCGCTCAACCGTTGCAAGCGAGAAAGAAGTGCAAACACTTTGGGGTACTCCTCCTGAAACCAAGTTTTCAGTTCATGAAAATGGTATTCCATATCTGATCGAATTGAATAAAGGCAAGCACCCCGGCTTGTTTCTCGATCACGAACCGCTTCGTAATTGGCTGAAGAACAGTCAAAAAAACAAACGCGTGTTGAATCTGTTTTCTTATACCGGAAGTCTTTCCGTTGCCGCCGGCAAGGGGGGCGCCGACCATGTCACCACTCTTGATCTTTCAAAGAGCACCATTGAGTGGGCTGATGCCAATTGGAAAAATGCAGAATTAGACTCAACCAAAGCAAGATTCATTTACGGTGATGTATTCGAATGGTTGCCGAAATTCATTAAAAAGAACGAACAATACGACACGATTCTCTGTGACCCGCCATCATTTTCGCGTTCGAAGAATGGTGTTTTCTCAACCAATAAAGACTCTCAACGATTGCATGAATTGATCTTGCCGCTCTTGAACAAGAATGGCGTACTGGTGACATCGATCAATTCTGAAAATTACCCTGAAAGTTCTTTCCTTCGCGACATTCATCAAGCTGCCGAAAAAACGGGCGCTTATCTTCAAGTGTTGAAACGCATCGACTTACCTGAAGGCTTTGCGACATCAACCCGCAACCTGGGTGAACGCTACCTCAAAGGCTTTCACCTTGTTCGCATTAAATGATTTTCATTGAACCGATTTCAGCGGTGTAGAAACTTTAAACACAAAGTGAACAGTCTTTACGCAGTCCGCACTCCAATTCGAACCCATTGAATCCTACGTGGCATGCTTCTCGCTATTTGTAAGCAAAGGGAAATCATTCCCCGAGGTTGTTTACGATGAGAAGTTTTCAAATGTTTTGCCTGACCATCATGATTGCAAGCTCTGTATTCAACTCCCAGTCATTTGCCATGCCAATGACTAAAGTTCATGTGCTTCAAAACTTGAATACCTCGGAAGCGCGCCTTGCCAAGAAAATCATCGAACGAAACGGATATCAACTCACTGATGGCCCCATCTTCAGTGCATCAGAAAAGACAGTGGTCATCACGAAAGCAAATGGCGACGAACTTGAGCCTGCTTCAATACAAGTAGAAATCATTCAAAAAAATGATAGCGATTCTATTCCCAAATCAATTTTCAATTTGAAACTAGAAACCAATAATTTGTCAGAAGTGTTGGAAAAACTACCTTCACCGTCGCAGCTTGGAGCTACTCCGGTTGCTTATCAGCAGTAGCAGCTACCGCAGTGCCAGAGCCTTGCAAGGTTGAAGTGCTCTGCCCTTTCAATACTAATCTTAATTCAGCAGCACCTTTTGGCCCCTGATTCGGTCTTGGAGCACCTGCAGGTCTTGGAGCACGTGGTTCACGTGGCTGTCTTGGTTGCGCCGCTTTCGGAGGACGTGGTTTACGTTCTTGAGGTGCAGCAGCCCCAGCAGGAGGCGTAACAAAACTACCCGATGGACGTTCGGCACGAGGTGCACGCTCTGGACGAGGAGACTGAGGACGATCACCACGACCACCTTCAGGACGACCACGGCCTTCACCGCGACCTTCACCACCACCACGACCACGGCCGCCATCACGACCTCGGGAGTGTCTTCCACCTCTGTCATCGCGCTCATCTTGGTGACCACGACCAGCGGGAACAGATTGTGAGAAGAACTCCACGAGATAGAAATTGCCTTCCCTCTCGGAAAACGCTTCAGGAACTTTCTCTGCGTCAGTTGACTTCACTGCAACCACAACGCGTTTCACTTGATCAATGCGCGACTTGGACATATCAACCGCATTCTTATAGAACGCGACCTTAGTCTCATCGAGCAACTTCAGCTGTTCGTTGATCACGGTCTGGGCTTCGTCTTCAGACTTGCCTTCGGCGATCATTGCCGCTTTCTTGTTGATTGCATCTTTAAGTGTGAAACCAGAAAATTCGGTAATTGTTTTCATAAGGGGAAACTTTAGGTCAGTTAAGTCGGATTGTCAAACCGGCACGATGCTCAACCACTCCACGATATTCATAGGAGAAAAGCAGCGAATTGCCGAGTTTTGCACCAAAACCAATGGTCAACTTGTCGTTCAGCACCGCCGTGGTAGCAGTCGTGCTGCTTGAGGAATAAGAAAAACCATATGCAACGGTTGCCTGCATGCTTTGGGAGCGGAAAGTCAAACCCGGTTTAACCAACCCACCCGAAGCCGATTTGCTATAGTCAGCATCGACCACCACATCAACCGAGTTATCTATACCAACGGTCATCCCTGCTGCATAAGTGTCGATCGTCCCAGTAAAATTAGGAATCATGAAACCAAAGCGAAACTTTGAAGATGGATCAATGATCAACCCGATGTCATAAGTCGGCGAACCGCCGTTAGCTACCGCATGTGAAGAAATACCAATGCTGGTGTTCATGCTCTGAATGCGTCCACCAAGGCCCCAATTCAATTTTCCATTGGAACTTCCCACTGTTGATTTAGAAAGATATTCAGCACCGGCAGCAACCACTCCGTTTCCGATGAGTAGACCGCCCGAACCAAAAACATTATCGGTTCCGCTCAAGCTTCCTGCACCCAATTGAAGCTTCATCGAGCTGTTGGCCGTGATTCCCGCAGGGTTCTGGCCTTCAAGTCCGTTCCAAAAACTGGGAGAAGAAACCCCTCGACCATTCGATACGATAAACTGGTCCTCGTTGCCACCCCGTGCGTGAGCCACCGTTCCGGATAAAGACAATACAGCCACAGCTAGTAAAATTTGATTCTTCATAGAGTTCCTCCAATGATTCATCGTACTCGGGATTATTAATTATACCATGTGTAAAATAAATGACTGTCATTGAATTGACACATCATTTTTAAGCTTAATTTCAATGTTTTCCTATCATTCAGTGCCTCACTTCGGTTATGATCGAATCATAATCAATTATGAGCATGGTCTATTTTATTCCCGCATCTCAACGTAAAATCGCTCTCACTGCCGCACAGGCAGATGATGAGCCCGTTCTCGTGATCGGCGGATCTGGAACCGGAAAAGGCGCACTTGCGAAATGGATTCATCAAAACAGCCCTCGCGCTGCTTTGCCGTTTACCGCCGCAACCCGTGAACGCACACTCGCGGAACAAATTCGCGAATGCAAATCAGGTGGAACCCTTTTCATCGACGACATCGCAAACTACCCGATGTCAGAGCAACTTGCTCTTTTGAACTTTTTGAAAACCCGTGCAGTAACAGTCGGCAACGTGCCAGCGATTGTGAATGTACGAATCATCACCACTTCGGTTCCACAAATTGATTCACGCGCACGCGCAGGAATGTTCAACGACGAACTTCTTTTGCGCCTAAGCAAGAACCGCATTGAAATGCCGAATCTTGCTAACCGTGCGGAAGAATTTGAAGACATCGCCATGGGAATTCTCGACGAGATCACCCACGAGCTTCACAAAGAATACATTCAAGGCTTCAGTGAACAAGCATGGAGAAAACTTCGTGATTATGACTGGCCAGGAAACTTGCGTGAATTGCGTAACGTACTTCGCATGGCAGTCGTATCAAGCGAAAAAGAGCGCGTGGAATTGAAAGATCTTCCTGACTTCGGTCACGACAAGATCAACTTTCAAGCTACTCGTTCTGAATTTGAGAAAGTGTATCTCAGCGAATTGCTGAAATCATTCAATCACGACCTCGATAAAGTGGCTCGTGCAGGACGTATGGAAAAAATCGTCTTGTTGGAAAAACTCAAGCGCTTGGGCTTGATGCATTAATCAAAAGATCTAAAACCTTGTCACGAAACGCATCGCGAGGCATTCCCTTGTTGATGCATTCGTCTGCACCACCGTCGATGACTTGTTTTTTATCGTCATCAGACGCGTCGTTACTTGCAATAGCAATGATGGTTATTTTTTTACCTGCATCACTCTGGGCATTACGAATGGTTTTGATTGCCTCTAACCCACTCATGCCTTTCAACTGAAGATCCATCAAGACCAGATCAAAGCGTTGATTTCCCATTTTTCCCAATGCCTGTTCGCCCGAGCTGGCGAATTCAAGAGTAACCGGAAGGCTCTTGAAAAAACGGCCCAACAAAACACGATTAAGTTCTGCCTGATCAACGATCAACACTGTCTTCGGGTCGATCGATTCAAATTTAGGCGACATGCTTAAAATGCGTTTTTTAGGTGCGATCACTTCGGGTGAAACTTCGGCTACTTCAACCTGTTTAGAAGCGACTTCTACTTGCTGCTTTTGAATGACTTCGAGTGAGTCTACGACTGCATCAACGAAGGCCTGATAGTCGAGGAGCTGCTCTTGTGCCTGCCCCAATAGATGAGCATAATCGTCAAGTGAGGCGTTTTGTACCTCAAAATGGACCCTAGCCTTGGCCAAAAACTCGATCAAAGTCGCTTCAAACTCTTGCTGCATCCTAAAAAAGTAACAACCGCTTATGGAATAGTCAAAAACTTATCATGAATGCTTTCAACGTGTTGCGCGCTGCATTAATTTTAAATTGACTTCGTTGAATGTGATGGCTATAAGCCCCTCATGAAATCAAAATACCCTGTAAAAACCCGTTTGTTCGTACTATTTCTAGCCGCCCAGTTTCTGAATGTGCAGATTCAATCTGCATACGGAACGGAAGCCACGATTGCATCCAACCCTGAAGCCCAAGCGGTGATGGAACAGTTGGAAGCAAACGTGATGCAAAAGCTGGCTGACAAGTCCGATCGTCAACTCAACCGAATCGCGTACAACCTGTACAAGCTGAACCTGAAACTCAGAAACAAGGCCGCTAAAAATGACAATGAAGCCTACGAGCTGGACGCTGAAGACCAAGAGGCGATCTTGCCATTCGCCGACAAGGAACAACCTGTATCGGTAAATGAATCGGCATTAAAGGAAGCGAAAGAAAAAGCGGACCGTGAAAAAATCATCGAACAATCCGACATCCTTTTAACCGCTTTCGGTTCCAAAGTTGCATCAGACGGAAGCCTCAGCAAAGTTTCCTTCAAGGAATTCAAAGAAAACGCTTCAAAAATGAAAGCAAACAACTTTCGCTCACCTGCAGGAATCGGCAGAATCATCGTTAAGATCATTCTGGTGCTGTTGGTATTGGCATTAGGCTACATCGTATTGTTAGGCGTTTACGCGATCATCCTCGTACTCGCACTTGCAGGTTTGCTCATCGCTCACCTCGGTAACCTCCTGGCATTCTTCTCTCTGGCCTTGATCGTTGGTGGAGTCGTCTATCTGATCAAGATCATCGTTAAAAACCAACCGGCACCAAGTGGCCGCATGTTCGCTTAATAGAAAAGGATCATCAACTCATGAAAAACCGCTTTCGTTTTCCGACCCGATTGTTCACTTTATTCCTGGCCGCACAGTTCCTGAACGTCCAGATTCAATCGGCATACGGAACGGAAGCGGTTATTTCTTACAGCCCGGAACAGCAGCAACTGCTTCGACAAATCGAATCAAGGGTTCTGGCGAAATTGGGCGACCGCTCTGAAAAAAAACTACAGCGGGTTGCATACCGTCTCTACAAGTTAAATGTGAAACTGAGAAATCAACTGGCCAATTCAGAACAACCTGAACAAACCGAGATCAATCTCGATCAAGAAGACCGTAAAACAATTGAAGTCTTTAGCGACGATAGGCAGACACCAAATACAGCAGCAAATAATGCACAATCATTGAACGATTTGAATGAAGCTAGAAAACATGCAAATTCGAATCAAATTCTTTCACAGGCAGATTCACTACTGACCGCTCTTGGCTCAAACATCGAAACTGATGGCAGCTTGAGCAAAGCGAGCTATTCATCTTTCCAAAACCAATTGAAACAACTCAAAACCAATGAATTACGCTCTCCCGCAAGCGCAGGAAATATCATTCTGAAAGTCATTCTCTCACTTTTGGTTTTGGCGGGCGCCATGGCGGCCTTGGGTGGAATTCTGTTGCTGATGGCGGTGTTTATTTTCGCCGGCGGAATCATCATTAACTTCGGCGTAATCGTGATTCTATTGGGAATCGCAGCAATCATTGTGGGAATGGTGTTTGCGATCAAAAAAATCTTTTCAATCAACCCACCTCGACGGATGGGTCCGGTCTGGGCAATTCAACATTACTCACCAACTGCAGCCTGAAATCAGGGTGGTATTTTCCATTCGCAAGGCGATTGCAGCAAGCGGCACAAGCAGCACCCTGTAACTTCTTGCGAACCCAGATTTTCTGATCGCAGCTTGAACACACATAGCAATGCTTGAACGGTCGGTGTTTTGGAACTGAATTGTATCTTGATACACCGATCTCTTGCATTTTTGCATGAAACTCAGCGGTATGCCCGTAGGGCTTACCTAACTCCCACAACCAGTAGTGAATCATTTCGTGGCCAAGGGTATCGCGAATCAGTTCTTCAGCGTGATCTTCAAGCAACAGATACTCGGCAATCTCGATGACGGAACGTCCACGGCTAGGTATGAACCTTCCCGCCGATGTACTCAGGCGTGAGTTCCAACGCAGTTCAGGCATCGGCAAAACGCCATCGAACGACTTCAAATTCCACTCGGTAAACAAACGAATCAGATCAAAGTGAATCATCCTGTAATCAGGATAATTCAAAGATTATTTATTAAACAATAATTGTTTAATTGACGGATTCACGACAATCCATTGGCGAACCCGACTATGACCCGACGGGGACAAAGCCAGCCATCATCTTCGGAACGAATCTCACTCCAATACGAGCGCAGCGATCGCGAATAATGTCGTCTTCGTAATAACTTGTCACTAATATACTCTGCTTTTGAATGCCGAGCGTTTCAATCACATCCAATCCCGTATCACCTTGACTGGAAATCTCGTAATCAACAAGGAAAAGGCAATCTTCCAAATCGGCAAAATTTTTCCTGTAATAATTACTGAAATCGCGGCTCGAACTGAAATTAATTAGCTCTATTTGACCGGCATGAAGGTACTGCTCGAATCTTCGACGCCAAATCTCATGAACTGATGGATCATCATCAAGAACAATGATTTTTCGCAACCCTTTCAACCTGATTTCAGGAACAAACCAATCCGGAGATCGACTTTTCGGCAATCTGACAAAAACCTTTGTGCCAACACCGGGTTTCGAATCAAAATCAATTCTTCCATTGCTCGATTTGATCTCTTTCAATGCATGACTCAAGCCAAGACCGTTACCGGAAGTCTTATTGAATGAAAAACCCCTTTCACCGATTTTTTCCATCACGGCTTTTTCCAT
>CALPVV020000068.1 GCA_943327105.2 Nitrosovibrio sp. Nv4 | reverse complement strand
TGGGGATATTTATTTAGATGATCCTGTCAATTTTTGGAATCAGGGGGCTTCTTATTCATTTACTGCAAAGTTTTCGATGTATCCATGGAACAAGAATGGAAGCAGTGTTGACTTGAAGTTGGTCAGTGAGAGTTGGATGCCTCGTGAGCAGAGTGATGTTGAAGTTTGTGGAGAATCAAAGGGAAGAATCGAGCAGATCGTATCTGGAGGTACTCCAAATGCGAAGGTGGTGTGGGATGGTTGCTAAAAATACATTTCGCATGAAGTTGGATCAAGCCGGACAGACCATGTTGGAGTTGGTTCTGTTGATTCCATTTTTGTTCATGTTTGTCACTGTTCTCTTCAAGGTAATGTTAGCGGTTCAAATGGCGATCAATAATGCTCAGATTGCCCGATCACAACTTTTTGTTCTGACCAAGAACTCTTCAGATTATCCAAGGCTTCAGCTGAGATATTCACCAATTATGTTTATTGCTGCCAAGCAAGACCGGATGATTTTGGGTGTCGCTGATATCAATAGCGAGAAGGATGAGGGCATGGTTGAACCGATTCCCCTGGTTCAGAAAATTGGAAGAACAAATGCTACGGTCAAGGGCAGTAGCGATAACGGTGAAGTGAAAAAAAGAACTGAACTCAGAGTCAGGGATACCGCTGCGATTTGCACCCAGTTGAATGCGGTGCCGAATGTGTCGAATGAACGCTGGCCATTCAAAATGGAAGTTTGCAGGTATGAGGGGATGTCGATATGAACAATAAGGCGATGACGCTATCTTTAATTATGGCAGCAATTGCGGTTTATTTCGTGATGGCCTCAGTGAGTAGCATCGAGGATGAGGCCAAAAAGAAATTCGGTGATGAAATCACCGTTTTGGTTGCCAAGGATGACATCAAGGAAATGAGCACCATCATGGATGCAATGGTTGAGCCACGATCGATTCCAAGTCGATTCGTAGAACCATCGTCGATTTCATTCAATTCGGTAGTAACGGAAGATTCAAAAGAATACGCAATGGCCGTGAAGAGTATTTTTGGAAACGTTGCAATTGTTCCGATCAAAAAGGGTGAGCAGATTTCAGCAAACAAGATCAGCGCTGCAAGCATTAGAACCGGTTTGGCGCCACAAGTTGCTCCTGGTAAGCGTGCAATTTCAATTCCTGCCGGTGAGCTTGAAACCGTCGGAAAGTTGGTCAAGCCCGGTGATCGTGTTGACTTGATCGCGGTTATTGATGCGGGTGTCGGCGCGGGTGGGCGTGAAACCAAAATTGCCAAAACGATTCTTCAAGATGTGGTGATTCTTGCAGTTGGTAGAAACATTACCAACAACATTGCAAGAAAAGTAGACATCGAGGGTTCGGGTGGAAAGGCGAAGGTCAAGTCATTGGTCGAGTTCGATGGTTACTCTTCTGTGACCATCGAAGTTGACCCTGCTCAGGCGCAGTTGATTGCTGCCATCGTGAGTGGGAGTTCAAACAAGATGATTCTTTCATTGCGAAACAATGATGATACCGATCGAGTGAATCTTCAAAGTGTTCGATCACAAGATGCATTGAGTGGTAGTGTCAGAGAGCCGGCACAAAATACGGGGACAAGATGAACGGATCAACGCGAGTCTTGAGTTATCTTGCATTAGGACTGATTTTAGTTAGCTCGATGAAGATCGCACGCGCACAAGATGCAGCTACAGAATCGGAAGTGCCGGTTGCCACGCCAAACAAGCAACCCAAAAGACTCATTAAAAAACCTTCTGCATATAAAGTGTCCCGCTATACATCCGAGCGTTCTGAACGTGAAGCCGACCAGGTAAATGTCTGGATCGGTGTAGGTCTTGATCGCGTTTTTGATATCGACCCGGAATTGAAAATCGGTGAAAGACAGGAATCAATTCTTGAATCCAACTTGAACGTGGTGAAAGTGGCGCAAGTCAAATTAGGTGATCGGAAACAGCTTGTTTTCAAGGGATTGGCAGAAGGAAATGCGAATGTCACGATCCGCGATAAGGCGGGTGAAATCAAAATCATCTACAACGTAGTTGTTGCAAAGCAAGATCTCGTTCGCATGATTGATGATTTGAAGAGGGCGTTGAAGGAAGTTGAAGGCATTGATTTTCTGATTGAAGGTCAGAAAATAGTGGTAGAGGGTGAAGTGCTAACTCCGACCGATTACGGTTCGGTGGTCAATGTCATCAACGACAAGGTATATGCTGATGTCATTTCGAATCGTGTCATGATGTCTCCGGTTACATTGAATGCATTGGCAAAAAAAATCGAGCAAGACATCCAGATTTTTGCTCCTACAGTCCGCTCCAGCGTGTTGAATGGGAAGATCATTCTTGATGGAACTGTGGACAGTGATGCATTAAGGTCTCGCGCGATGAAACGCGCCGAGTGGTATTTGCCGATGGTGAAAGTCAGTGACCCGATCAATAAAGACCCTGGAAATATCGAAAAAAATGATAAGCCACTTCAGATCATTCAGAGTGATATTCAGGTGAGCCCCCCGCAACCGAAGCGTGAAAGCAAATTGTTGCGTCTGTCGATTTACTTCGTCGAATTGAGTAAGGACTTCTTGAAAACTTTTGGTTTCAAGTGGCAGCCGGGATTTACTGCCGACCCTTCGATCTCGGTTGGAACCGCGACGAGTGGCGCTGTTGGAACTTCTGATTCCGGTGGCTTTACATTTTCCGGTACCTTGTCTTCCCTTTTTCCTGCCTTGAGTTCGACTCCGGCAAGTTCTGCTTATGGACGTATTTTGAAGTCTGCTACATTGATTGTAAAAAGTGCTGAAACTGCAAAAATCACCGATCAGCAGGAAATTCCAACTCAGACGATCGGCCAAAACGGTACAGTCGGTACGGGTAGCCCGATCAAAGTCGGGTTCGATGTGGCAATTACTCCGACGATCTTGCAGGGACAGGATGTCGATCTCAGTATTGATTTGCATCAGGTTAATGCTTTGGGAAAAGGATTGGGCGGAGTCCCGATCACCGGGACGCACCACATTTCCTCACGTGTTTATTTGAAATCGGGAGAAGTGGGAGCGGTTGCTGGAGTCAACAACAGCGACGTAAGCACTACATTCAACCGTGATGATCCGAATGCGGGATCGTTCTCGGCTGGAACCAAACCGTTGTTCACCTTGCAACGTTCAAAAGGCATGAGCAAAAAGCGTGGTCAATTTGTGGTGTTCGTTAGCCCGCAAATCATTGAAAGCGCATCTGAAGGCACAGAAGATTTGAAAAAGAATTTCAGAATGAAGTCGAACTAACGTTCGAAGGGGATTGTTATGGGGCATATCATCGCTGTAGTGGGTGGAAAAGGCGGGGTTGGAAAAAGCGTTTTTGCAGCCAATCTTGCTATTGCCTATCAATTGAACTTCAAGCAACGATCATTGATTCTTGATCTTGATTTCCAGTCGTTGGGTGATCAAAACATCATTCTAGGATTGAATCCTCCAAAAAACATCGTTGAGTTGACGAAAACCCAAGTTCCACAGTGGGACCCGAAGACGCTTGCGCCATTTATGATGAATACGCCACAAGGCTATAGTTTCATTGCGGCTCCGCGTGAAGCGGCAATCGCAAGAGATATAGATCTCGATGGTCTTGGAAAGTTTTTAAAGGCTGCTTCCACCATTTTTCCTTGGGTGGTTGTTGATTGTGGTAATGGGACAGAGCCTCAGGCAATGAAGGCTTTGGAGCAGGCAACCGTTGTATTTGTTGTCACTACTCCCGACGTCATTGTGTTGAATCAGACTCGTCGGGTGATGAGCAAAATACAGGAATTGATGTTTCCGCAGGAAATGGTTCAGGTCGTAGTGAATCGCTTTTCGCCTAATAATGCTGTGAATCCTCAAATCATTCAAAAAAATCTTGGGAAGGTTCCATTTTTTGTCATTCCGGATGAGACATCGACTTGTGATGGTGCGCTGGCAAAAAGTCAGCCGTTCACCTTGTCTGCTCCGGCTGCACCGATCTCCCGATCGTATTCAGACCTGGTCAGAAAAATTGATCAGACAAAAATGCTTGATCAGCTGGCAAAGTTGAACAAGCCAACCGGTACAGTTCAAAAGCTTCAAGTGGTTCAGGGTGGTGCGCAGGCATCATCTGCGTCAGGTGAGGGCGGGCCGGGTGCGCGTTCGAAGTCGGGTGTAATTGACCCATGGACTTCGATGAAATTGAGGGTTCATAAGGCCTTGATTGATGTGGTAGACATGAAAAAAATGGGCGATTCAAACGACCCAAAACAACGTGAAGTCTTGAGAGAGAAAACACAGAAAGCCATTCTTGACGTTTTGAACAAGGAAGATTTATCTACGCTTTGTCCGACGCGTGAACTTCGGGCCCAACTGGTCAAAGAAGTATTGGATGAGGCGTTGGGACTAGGTCCTCTTGAAGATTTGCTTGCGGATGATTCCGTCACCGAGATCATGGTGAATGCGAGAGATCAGATTTATATCGAACAAGGCGGTCGTCCAGGGCTTTCTAAAGTTACGTTTTCGAGTGAGCAGCAGATGATGAATGTCATTGAGCGTATTGTGACTCCGCTTGGACGTCGGGTTGATGAGAAAACACCTTATGTGGATGCTCGTTTGCACGATGGTTCACGTGTTCACGTGATCATTCCGCCATTGGCACTTCGTGGGCCGACGATCACCATTCGTAAATTTCCTAAGAAAAGAATCATGGCGTCTGATTTGGTGAAGTTTGGTTCCATGACCGATGAAATTGCCGATTTTCTCCGCGCCTGCGTGGAAGCGAAATTGAATATCGTGGTTTCGGGTGGTACTGGTTCGGGTAAAACGACATTGTTGAACGTGCTTTCCAATTTCATTCCCGCCAGTGAACGAATCATCACGGTAGAAGATGCCGCCGAACTTCAGCTTGGTCAAGATCACGTGGTCAGGCTTGAGACGCGTCCTAAGAATATTGAGGGCGAGGGTGAGGTTTCCATACGGGATCTGATCAAGTGTTGTCTCAGGATGCGTCCCGATCGAATTGTGGTCGGAGAGTGTCGCGGTGGTGAGGCTCTTGATATGTTGTCTGCGATGAATACCGGTCACTCGGGTTCATTGACGACGGTTCACGCGAATAATCCGCGCGAGTCGTTGGGACGACTTGAAACGTTGGTGATGATGGCCGGGATGGGGCTGCCGCTTAAAGCGATTCGCGAAACCATTAGTAGTGCGGTCAATTTGATTATTCAACAGTCTCGGATGAGTGACGGTACTCGTAAAGTCACCTATATTTCAGAGGTGATTGGTATGCAGGGCGAGATCGTGACTTTGCAGGACATTTTTGTTTATAAACAGGAAGGTCTCGATAAGAATCGGAAAATTGTCGGTCGATTCGTGCCGACTGGTTTTATTCCCAAGTTTGTAGAAGAGATGGAAGCAAAGGGGATGAAGATTTCGCGCGGACTTTTTGCCGTCAAATAAATTACGGCATTTTGTTGTGATTAGTCAGTAAAAAACCGTTAGTTTTTTAACAAACTTTATTTATAATTAAATCATGCATGTCTTGGTTCCACATTGGCTTCTTGGAATAGTGGTTTTCGTCGCCGCGATCCTTGTTGCTTATCAATTTGCTGAAAGAATTCTGGATTGGGTCCGATTTCAGTCCATCGGAACAAGAGACTATATCGCTGAAAAATTACAATTGATGATGATCGAGGTGCCGCCGGAAAAAATCCTGATCGGCCAGTTGGCATTGAGTCTTGGAATGGGCGGTATTGTTTTTTTGCTGTGTCTACCAAATTTTTCCGCAGGTTTTTTCTTCTTTTTTCTAACCGCTACTGTGGGTTGGGTTTTACCGAAACCCATTGTCGATATGATGTATCGCAGTCGCTGCGATAAATTCGTCTCTCAAATGGTCGATGGCTTGGGCTTGATGTCTAACGGAATGCGTTCTGGCTTGTCGGTGGTTCAGGCGATGGGCTTAGTGAGCCAGGAAATGCCTGATCCGATTCGATCCGAGTTCGCCTTGATCATGAGTCAGAACAAATTGGGTGTCTCGCTTGAAGAGGCGTTTGTAAATCTTTCAAAGAGAATCATGGCTGATGAGGTGGAGATGTTCGTGACTTCCGTGAATATCTTGAAAGAAACGGGCGGTAACCTAGCTGAAACTTTCGATACCATTACGACTTTGATTCGGGAGCGGGTAAAGGTTGAGGGTAAGATCAAGGCATTGACCGCGCAATCGTTCTGGCAGGGAATCATCCTCATGTGTGTTCCTCCTTTTATGGCCGGTGTTTTGGCTCAAACTGACCCTGAGTTGATGAAGCCGATGTTCACAACGGTGATTGGTTGGGCGATTCTTGCTGGTGTGGTGGTACTTGAAATTGTAGCTTTCTTTGTCATTCAAAAGGTAACGAAAATCGATGTTTAACAAATGGATAATTATGAAAAATAAAAAAGCATCAGGATTGTTTGGCGTTTTACTCCACACTTTTTTTCTAATCACGATGGTGACTACTGCATACGCGAGAGCAGATGTGAGTCTCAGAAACGGGAATTTCTATGTTTCTTTCCGTGATATTTCTTATCCAGGTGGAATTGAACCTAAAATTGAACGGATCTATAACTCCCAGACGGAATTCAGTGGGATGTTTGGATCGGGATGGGGAACCGAATATGAGACCCGCCTTCATCAGGATCCGGATGGAAGTTTGATCGTAACCGAGTACGGTGGCGGTGCGGACAACCGTTTTGTTTCCAAAAACTTCAATTCTAAAGATGTTGAAGCAAGCATTTCCCAGATGCTTGAAGCCGGAAAAAAGGGTGGATTGATCGTTTCACAGAAGCAGATTGACGAGTTCAAAAGCAAAGCGCGAAGTGATTTTGATTTTCGTGCCAAGCAATATTCGATTCTTGTGAACAAAGGTTTGATGCCAAAGGTGAATGTTGCCGAAGGTTCGCAGTTTGTGTCGACAAAGTATCTTTATCAGTACATCACCAAAGTCAAAGGTGGCTATGTACGGGTCAAGGATGGCGGTTTGATTCAGAAATTCAATGATGCTGGGAAATTGGCCCAGATCATGGATCGCAACAAGAGCTTCATCAATTTTTCATACGATAAGAATGGAAGAATGGTTCAGATTGTTGATAATTTGAACCGCAAAATGAATCTTTCCTATAACGCCCAGAATCTCGTCGATAAAATCGTAGGTGAAAGTGGAAAGTACACCGCATACAAATATTCTCCAGAAGGACAAATGGTATTCAGTCGCGATGATGCCGCTGTTGAAAACTCATTCGCCTATACCAAAGATGTACTGAAGAACCTTTCTGAAATCGGCTATCTCTCAGAAAAAGATGCAAAGGGAAAGTCGAAGAAAATGTCGATTTCGTATTATGGACGCGATAAGAACTGGTGCGTGAAGAGCGTGGTTAATCCGGATGGAACCAGCAATGAATATGATTTTTATAAGGACCCTAAAGATCCTAATTATTACGGGGTGAAGATTCTGAGCAAGGAATCAGACGGCTCCCGGATCAGCGAGGCCAAGTATGAGTATTTTTCCAAAACTCGTGTGGGCGGCGAGACTTATACCGCTAAAATGATCGCAACAGTTGATGGTGATCGAACTGAAACCACCTATGATGATAAACTGGGGTTCCCTTTGAAAATCGTGAATGGCAATCGAATCACGACGATCGACTATGACTTGAAAGGGCGCATGACCAAAAAAGTCACGCCGATTGAGACGACCGAGCTTAGTTATGATCCGGCCGTGGGTAAGGTGAGTCGGGTCAGTCGCAAGATGAAGAGCGGAACCTTGTTGGTGAGTGAGTTTACCTACGATAAGACGAGTGGGAATCTGGTTCTGGCCAAGAATAATGAACAGATGGTGGTAAAGCTCGTTTATGATTCTCAGGGACGCATTCGGGCGCTGGTAGATCAAACCGGTCGTCAGTTGACCTTCAAGTATAATGAGGCGTCCAAGCCGATTGAAATTGCCGACGCTAAGTTAGGCGTGGTGAAGTTCACTTATAAGAATTCGGGTGAAGTAGATAAGATTGAATCAAATGGTGGGGCTTCAGTGGCGATGGAAGTGATGAGGGTGCTTCAGTCGTTGATTGATATTACCTCGCCGGCTGGCGTAACCATGTCGATTTAGGTCTGGTTCCGACTCATGCCGTCGAAAGTAGAATATTAAATCGTTTTAATTTAATTTGTCAAAATTTCAACGGTTGCCACCGCTTTCCTTTGTGCTCTAGAATTGAAGTATGAAAGCTTTGTCTTTATTGGTGATCTTAGGTTCTTTAGTGTCGGTTTCGGTGTTCGCAGAACAATCTGATTCGATTTCAAAGCGTTGTGAAAGTGACCCTTGTGTTCCTTGTTGTGAAGCGGTTTACCATGCACAAGAAAAAGCAGTGATTGAGCCTGTAAACGAAGTTCCTGTACAAAAAGTCAACGACGCCCAAAAGGGGCAATGATTGCCTGTTTTTCCCCGATAAACCTTGATCGACACACCGCACTTCCGCTATTCTCAATCCCATCATGGCCATTTTTAAAGAGTTGGATGTTCTCGACTCCAGTACCCTTCAACCGCAGACGCGTGCGTCTTTGCCTTCGCGCGAAGACCAGGCAAGACCGATCTCTCCTTCCGAGGCGAAAAAGATTTCTCCTTTGAAGAAACCGGAGTGGCTCAAGATTCGTCCGCCTGCGGGAGAAAACTACACGCAGATTAAAAAATTATTGAGAGAGCGTGATTTACATACTGTTTGTGAAGAAGCGCATTGTCCGAACGTTGCCGAGTGTTGGTCTACAGGCACGGCGACATTCATGTTGGGTACAGAGGTTTGTACCAGAGCTTGTCGATTCTGCGCCATTCAGACTTCTCGTCGTCCGCCACCGCTTGACCCGGAAGAGCCCTTCAAGATTGCAGAAGCGGTTTCAAAAATGAATTTGAGATATGTAGTTCTGACTTCGGTTGATCGTGATGATCTTCCAGATGGTGGTGCAGAGCACTTTGCGAAAACCATACGTGAGTTGAAGAGACTTGATCCGAACCTGATTGTAGAAGCTTTGGTTCCCGATTTTCGTGGTGATTTAAAAGCGGTTGAAACAATTGTCGATAGCGGCTTGGATGTCTATGCCCATAATATCGAAACCGTTTATCGCCTTCAGTATCGAGTGCGCGACCCACGAGCTGGGTACCAGCAAAGCTTGAGTACTTTGTTGTATGCAAAACAATATTCTGAATCCAAGCCACGTGAGAACAAGCTCTACACGAAGAGTGCGGTGATGCTTGGTCTTAGCGAAGAAGATGCCGAGCTTCAGCAGGCATTCATGGATCTTCGTGAACATATGGTTGATGTGCTTACGGTTGGGCAATACTTGCGTCCGTCGATGTCCCATCTTCCGGTTGAAAAATATTATTCCCCCGAAGAATTCGTTCGGATTGGAAATGATGCAAAGCTTGCAGGGTTTCTTTACGTAGCTTCTGGGCCAATGGTGCGCTCCAGTTACAAGGCTGCGGAATTTTTTATTGAAGGTTTAATTCACGAAAGGAAATAACAACATGGAATTTCGATTACCAGAACTAGGCGAAGGTGTGAACGAAGGTGAACTCGTAAAATGGCGAGTGAAAGTGGGCGACGCGGTTAAAGACGATCAGCCACTTTGTGAAATCATGACCGATAAGGCGACGATTGAGATTCCGTCACCATTTTCAGGAGTGATTACCGAACTTACCGCTAAAGAAGGTGAGATTGTAAAAGTTCACCAATTGATGTTGAAAGGTGATTCCAAAGGCGGAGCAGTTGCACCGAAAGTCGAATCAGCACCGTTAACGAATTCTGCTCCAGCGCATGCAGCGCCAGTAGCAAAAGCACCTGCTCCTGTGGCAGCGCCGGTTGCAGCACCAGCACCAAGCAAGACCAACCCAGCGGACGTTCTTGCTTCTCCTTCCACGCGTCGATTGGCGAGTGAAAAAGGAATCGATCTTGGCGCTGTTGCGGGAACCGGTCCAAATGGTCGCGTTCTTCGTGATGATATCGAAGGCTTCAAGGCAGGTAGTGGTTCTGTACGTGTAGCGCGTGCAAAAGGTCCACAACCAGTGGCGGCAGACGATCGTATTCCGATTCGTGGAATGCGTAAGAAGATTTCTGAAAAGATGCGCCAATCGAAAGACAAGGCAGCTCACTTCACTTATGTTGAAGAAGCAGATGTAACCAGTCTCGTGAAATTGCGTACTCGCGCTAAAACAATTGGTGAGAAAAAAGGGATCAAAGTTTCTTTCCTTCCATTTGTAATGAAGGCAATGGTCGCGGCACTTCGCAAACACCCACGTCTAAATTCGGTTGTCGATGAAGCAACGAACGAAATCGTAACCAAGCACTACTACAATATTTCTCTTTCTGTTCAGACTGAAGATGGTTTGACCGTTCCGGTGATCAAGAACGTTCAAGACAAGGGCATCTATGAACTTGCAAAAGAAATTCAAGAGATGGTTGATCGTGCACGTAAGAAGAAGCTCACCATGGAAGATTTCCAGGACAGCACCATCACTTTGACCAATGCAGGCTCGATTGGTGGTCTCTTTGCTACTCCGATCATCAATTACCCTGAAGTGGCGATTCTTGGTTTCAACAAAATTGCACGTAAGCCTGTCGTGAAAGTAATCAACGGCGCTGAGAAGATCGTGATCCGTGATTGGACCTACTTCTCCATCAGTCTCGACCATCGTATTGTCGATGGAGCAGATGCTGCTGAGTTCATGAAGACGTTCATCGATTATATCGAGAACCCAGCATTGATTTTCATGGAAGAGTAAACCGGCCAATTAACGAACAAGGACTTCAACAATGAGTGTAATTCAAACAGATGTAGTGGTAATTGGTTCCGGCCCTGCCGGATATGTGTGCGCGATTCGTCTTGCCCAATTGGGCAAGAAAGTAACCGTGGTAGAAAAGGCAGATGTAGGCGGCGTGTGCTTGAACCGTGGGTGTATTCCTTCAAAGGCCCTCATTCATGCCGGCACCATGATGGACAAAGCCAAGCACATGGAAGAAGTGGGAATTACGGTTTCAGGAATGAAACTTGATTTCAACAAACTAATGAACTGGAAAGGCGATGTGGTGAAAAAGCTCACTGGTGGTATCGCCCAGTTGCTGAAAGCGAATGGCTGCACAGTGATTCAAGGTGATGCGAAATTCCTTTCACCGAACACGATTGAAGTGAAATCATCGGCTGTTAGTCAGACGCTTCAATTCAAAAACGCGGTGATTGCAACCGGTTCTCGCCCTGCTCAAATTCCTGGCTTCGATGTCGATCAGGAATTGGTTCTTGATTCTACCGGAGGATTGTCTCAGAACGCCGCACCAGCAACAATGTTGTGCGTGGGTGGCGGTTACATCGGAATGGAGCTTGGAACCTTCTACTCAAAAGTGGGCACCAAGGTGACTGTTGTTGAAGCTGGGCCACAGATTCTAGGAATTGTTGATGCTGATCTTGTTCGTGTGGTCGAGAAGAATCTCAAAAAACGTGGCGTCGAGATCTTGACTTCAACCAAAGTGAAGGCCGTTAAGAAAGGCGCTAAGAACGTAGAAGTGACTTTTGAAACAGCTGAAGGCGAGAAGAAGCAGACGTTTGATAAGGTTCTCGTGACAATCGGTCGTACACCAAACTCTGAAAACCTCGGACTTGATAAGGCCGGCGTTCGAGTTGACTCAAAAGGCTTTGTTCCGACCAACAACAAACAACAGACTTCTGCTGTTCATATTTATGCAATCGGTGATATTGCCGGCCAACCGCTTCTTGCTCATAAAGGTTCAAAAGAAGGAATGGTTGCAGCTGAAGTGATTGGTGGCTTGAATACCACTTACGATGTGAAGGCGATGCCAGCAGTGATCTTCACTGATCCTGAAATCGCATCTGTCGGTATCAATGAAACGGAAGCAAAAGCTAAAGGCTTGCAAGTGAATATCGGAATGTTTCCGTTTGCTGCAAATGGACGTGCGCTTTCCGTTCAGGAACCAGATGGTATGGTGAAGCTGATCAGTGATACTAAGAAGGGTACCCTTCTTGGTTGTCATATTGTTGGGGTAGAGGCCTCTAACTTGATTGCAGAAGCAACGCTTGCAATTGAGATGGGAGCCCATGTTGAAGACCTCGCACTGACCGTGCACCCGCATCCGACTCTTTCAGAGACTTTGATGGAAGCTGCAGAAGTGGCATTGGGACACCCAATCCACATTTTCAAGCCAAAGCGCTGATTAATGTGATTTGAAATCAATTGAATTCATCGAACGGGTCTGCCTTTGGCAGGCCCGTTTGTCTATGAACTAGACACCTGTGTATCAAATGATTACACACCCTGCATCCGGCAATTAAATATCGATTGTTTAGAAGTTAATGAATCCAATAAGTTAGAGTGTCCATTCGCTGATCAGCTCTCCTGGCACAGCCCCTGCAATACATATAAGCAAGCGGCACGTTAGTGAAAACTAATAACGAGAGAGAGAAAATGAGTATGAAAAAAATTATCGCAATCATCGCAGTTATCGCCGTAATGCCA
>CALPVV020000067.1 GCA_943327105.2 Nitrosovibrio sp. Nv4 | reverse complement strand
TCAAGGGCGTAACGTCGGCGATGTTCTGAGTAAAGGCGAACAGGGATAAAAAGATAAAAGCTTAACGTTAGAGAAAGGAGAGGACCACCGAGTGGCACCCAGAGTGCTCCGATCATGGGGATGGGTTGGAAAAACACGAGTGAAATAAGGAAGGTGCCGATCAATGAGTAAAAAGAGAGCAAGATCAATCGGCTTGGTCGAACGCGGAAAGAGGCGACAATGATGATGAATGAAAGCAGGAAGGAGATTGCAGCAAGAATCGGGAAATCAAGATGCTTGATTCCTTGTTTGTTCAACACCGCATCCAGGATGTTTGCATGAATCAGTATTTTTGGTGCTAGCTGAGCGTGTTGCTGGCTATTGATCAGGGTGAAGTCATTGGGGTTGCTGCGCTGAAAGCTACCAACGAGAATGATTTTATCTTTCAGTTCTCCGGCCGGAATTTTTCCTTCAATTAGATCAAAAAATGAATAACGAGCGTAAGGAGTGCTTTCCTCGTTTGAGTCATAGACCACACCGTTAGCCGCGTGGAATGGGATCAAGAAGTAATTTGCATCGGCATCAGGCGATGAGTAAGTGCCTGGCGGATTCATGATGGTTTCATCCTGAGAGATCAATTGGGCAAGTGCCATTTCAAATGCCGGCTGGTCATTCAGTGCAATAAGACCTCTGCGGGTTGCTTTGTCTTTGCCAAATGAAGTTCCATCGCGGTGAATGATTGCAACCGATTGAGGTGTTTTATTCAGTGGTTGCGGTGGGGTCACTTCTCCGTTTACATCAAAAGGAATCCCGATCATGAATGGCGTACCTTGCGCATTCATCTTTGCGGTAGAGCGATAGAGCTCGTCAGCCTTTTGATTTTCAAAGCCCTCCAGGTCGATTCGCTTTACCTTGTTGAAATCAACGAGGTATCCAACGGCTTTTACCTGATGTTCTTGAAGTTTTTCTACGGCTTTAAGGTGATATGAAATCGGTAGTGGGCTGATCTCATTGAGTTGATCAATCGACTGATCATCGATGGTGATCAGGGCGATGCGATTGTCGGCTGAAAGTTTGTGTGAAAGTTGTTGTCTTAAATCAAAAAGAGGCGCCTCGATAAAATCGAGAGGGAACGATAATACAGAAGCCGAGATCACTGCTGCTAAAAGCAGGTGTAGAAGAGTGACTTGAATTCTGGATGAAAGTTTTGATTTCTTCATTTCAACAACGTCGTTGAATGGTAGCAAAACGCCACCAGTTTGTAAAGTAAATAGGTCAGGTATACACTTTTAAATACATTTAGTTTAAAATAAAGTTGAAAATTTATTAAACCATGTTAGTTTAACGCGCATGAAGCTTTTACTCGCATTATTGCCTTTTGTTTCAGCATTCGCAGAAGAGCCTGGATACCTCAAGGACTTCGATTACCAAGTCGCGCATGTTAGTTCTTGGGCTGAAGCGCATGGCCTTGAAAAGTTGATGTCGGTAGAAACCAGAGACCGGTCTATTTGCTCTAACCGGGCGCACGTCTGGGCAAATGATCTTGCTCGTTATCGAAATATCAAAGTGGGTAAGGTATTCCTTCATTTTACCGAGAATCAAAATTCATCTTCAACCCATGATTGGACCTACCATGTCGCCCCTTACGTCATTGTAAAAGGCAAAGAAGTGGTTCTTGATCCTGTGTTTTTTGTTTTTGGTGGAATGCCTGTTTCGCTTGAGAACTGGACCAATAATTTCGCAAAATCAAAGAAGTGTATTGTGCTTGATCCGGTCAATAACCCTGAACACTTGGCACTTGAAAAAAACAATCTTGCCAGTGATTCAATGAACCCGCTTGATTACAACGGTGGCGTTCGTTATTACCCGTCTGGAAAGGCGAAGTGTTACATTCGCAAAGTGCCGATGTATTATCAGTATCCTGCTGAAGTGTACGGTGTTGACCTCTATCACAGCGGGAAGAATGAATTTGCTTCATTTGAAAAATGGTATTTCGACGAAGCTTCAGTCGAATCGGCTTGTCAGCAAGCCATGAATTTCAAATTCAAGATGAAGCACTCTTGTAGCGATTACCTTCGAAACAACTGATTATTTCTTAAGTAAGACAACATCTTTTAGAATTGGCAAACCAATGTGGTCAAATTGAAGGTTCTTGATCGTTTTATGGGAAAGGTATCCCGACTTTTCAAAGAACAAGGGCTGGATGACACCGGTTTGTTTTGAAATGATTTTTTGAGCCTTCCCAAGATCATTATTGATAATTGCCTGGTCGTATTCTTCATTCGTATGTTTTGCCCGATTATTAGAAGAATAATAACCACTGTACGGAAACAGGAAGTCTTTCGCTGTTCTTGCTTTTGCTGTCCAGCTGATCATCATCATCGAGTATTCGCCAAGATTGCTGTAAGTCTCAAATTCTTTCGTACTCATGATGAGTAGCTTTACCGGGACGTTGATGTTTTTCTCGATTTGTTCAGCGATTTTTTTTGAGATCGAAGCAAAGGGTTCAGCTATCCCGCTAAGAAATTCTATTTTCACCGATTTGTTCAAGATCACCCCTGATTTTTTCAGATATTCATTTGCCTTGACTGGGTCAAATGAAACGGCTGTATCTTCTTTCGTGCTAAATAATGCCGGTGGTATCATTGCATTTGCCAATGAAAATTGTTTTGAATCTTTGGGTAGAATTTCTTTCGGGTTGATTGAAGAAAGGATTGCCAGCCTGAAGTTTGGATTGTTGAAAGGGAAGCGGTTTGTATTCAACGCAATCACATAGTGGCGAAGCAAGGGTATCGGTTTGAATTCTTTTTCCTTGATCGCTTTTTCAATGTTGATGTCAGTCAAGAATGGATATTCCTTTTTCTTGAACTTTTCCATCGTTACTTCCTGATTGGAATTGAAATCGATTTCGATCATATCGACGTTTGAAGGTGTTTTTTTGTAATAAGGGTTTCGCTTTAAGATCGCCTTTTTCCCTGTTTCTTGGCTCGATAAGATGAATGGGCCTGATGACACGAGTGTGCCCGCAACCCACCAGTTATTACCGAATTTTTCAATCAGGTCTTTCCTGATCGGAAACAAGGGCCAAAAAGCCGTTGTGGCTTCCCATTCCGTTTGTGCAGATTTGAATCGAACCACAAGAGTACGGTCATTGACTGCATGGATGCCGACTTCATCGAATGATTTGATTTTCTTTTCGTGATATTCACGCGCATTTTCGATGTCGAACAAGTAGTAATAATAGATGGAGGTGGTTTGCGGAGACAAAATGCGTTGCCATCCATCCACAAAATCTTTCGCATAAATGGGTCTGCCGTCAGACCATTTTGCAGTTTCGTTGATTTTGAAAGTATACTCTTTCAAGTCTTTTGATTTTTGCACTGAAACTGCAATTGCAGGCGAGAGTTTTGAGGTTTTCTGATCAAAGCTGAATAGCCCTTCACAGAGATTGACGACCAAAGGTGCGTAACTCACATTCACTCCGCCCGTCCAATCGAGGGTTACGGGCTGAATCGGAAGATTCATTTTCAGGGTTTCACCAAATGCTGAAATCGAAAACAACAGGGTCAGAAGCAGAGTCATGCTTTTATTTTACGTTATTTGAAGAATCTTTTGGATAATCTTTCGAACAAGTTGATTTAGTAGGCTCCCTGCCGACAATCACTTTCTCTTGAACCACTTGAGATTCATTGCAATCAGACTCGGCTTTTTGGCCAGTATACTTATCAAGACGCATGTCAATTAAATGATCGCTTTCGGCGAAGGGCATTGCCGGTTCATAATGAAGAATCTTATTCATCATTTTTACCCAAATCGGTAGAGCGGTATTGGCACCGGTAAGTTTAGCCTTGATGGTTCCTTGGTCAAAGCCCACCCAAACCACAGCGGTGAGTTGCGGAGTATAGCCGACAAACCAGGCATCGCGATAGTCATTGGTTGTTCCGGTCTTGCCTGCCGCAGGACGATTAAAGCCATAAGCGGTAGCGGCACTTGAAGCCGTTCCCTCTGTGAAGACACCCTGAAGAAGCTCGGTCATCATGTCAGCAATGCCGGCATCGATGCGTTCCTTGAAGTGGGGCTCATGGGCAAAAAATTCAGAACCATCGGGGTTCAAGATCGATTTGATTACGGTTAACTCAGATGCTTTCCCGTGGTTTGCAAACGTTGCATAGGCAGAAACAATTTCCATCGGGCTTAGCTCAACACTTCCCAAGCTGATTGAAGGAACCAGTGGAATGGTCGTTGAAATGCCAAGTGCTTTTGCGGTACCTGCGATTTCATCAAGACCCACCTTTTTTGCAACTCTGGCGGCTGCAGTGTTAATTGATTTTGCCAGAGCGGTTTTCAGCGGAATCCAACCGAGCGACTCGCGCTCGTAATTTGAAGGGCTCCAGACGGGTTGCTTTGAATCGTATTTCCAGCTCCATTTTTGATCAAGAACCGGGTAAGCGGGTGTGAATGCATTCCCATCTTCGTCCTTGATGTTACGAAAGGCGCTGGCATAAACGATTGGTTTGAAGGTTGAGCCTGCTTGCCGTTTCATGTTGAGAATGCGGTTGAAGTTGCTTTCAGCGTAGTTTTTGCCGCCGATCAATGCGCGAATCTCACTGGTGTTGTGATCGACAATGGCAATTGCTCCCTGAAGTGCAGCGGTTTCAGCAGGTGGTGCCGGAATTGAATTTTGAAGAGTTTCTTGCGCAATCTGATTCATGTTCAAATCAAGCGAAGTGTAAACTTGAAATCCAAGCTCCGGAATTTCTTCTTCTTGAAACTGAGCATTGAGAATGCGGTTGATCTCGGCCTTCACGTAATCAACAAAATAGGGTGCGCGATTGCCCGCAGGAGGTGGGGGCGATAGGCGAATCGGATGTTGAAGAGCCACCTTGTATTCGGCTTCATTGATTTTTTTGGTTTCAAGCATCCGTTCAAGAACATAGCGCTGACGCGTTTTTGCCCGATCGAAATGACGGTACGGTGAATAAAAGACGGGACCCTTGATGAGACCTGCCATCAGGGCAATTTCGCCCATATTCAATTCACCGACTTGTTTTCCAAAAAAGTATTTAGCTCCTTCTGAAAAGCCACGAATCTCGTAACCGCCGACTTGTCCCAAGAATACTTCATTCAGGTAGCGCTCGAAAATTTGCTGTTTTGAGTATTTGAATTCAATGATGGGCGCAAGTAGTAGCTCGTTCATTTTCATGAACAGGTTACGGTTTTTACGTTCCATCAGGTTTTTGACCAATTGTTGGGTGATGGTACTACCGCCTTGAGAGAATGAAAGGGTTTTAAGATTCACCCAAATAGCACGGGCAAAGCCGCGAGGGTCAATGCCGAAGTGCTCATAAAAATGTTGGTCTTCTGCGGCAACGATCGCATCAGGAATCGCTTTCGGAAAATCAGCGAATTTCAAAACTTCTCGAATTTGAGATTTATCAGCGGTCAATGCGGCGACAAATTCTGGTTCAAGGTAGAAGTCATTCACATTGCCAGAAGGAGTGATGATGCTTTCCAGATTTGAATCTTTGCTGTTGCCGTCAAAGTGCAAGGTGATGCTTTGGTCTTTGAGTTTCGGAGTGATGTGATTTTCGGGCAACAGGTGTTCCGGGTAATTCGGTGAATGAAGTACAAAAGTGAGGTCTTCGTCTTTTTTAGTGATCTTGTAGCCGAGTGAGAGTAGTTTTTTCTCGATAGGCTGACGCACCTGCCCAGGTGCAACACGAGTTACGTCTGAATAAATGCGTGTCGGGATAAACTCTGCTGGAGCTTCAAAAGCGATCTCTACTTGATGGAGAAGGAAGAGAAAATAAATTAACAGACTCACAAAAATTCCGCTCATTGCTAACCACTTTACCTTTTGTTTTTTCATGAGTTTCCTCGTTTTATTCCTTGACCAAACCAATATGCGCCTCGTATTTTCGGAATTCAAGGAGAGATCATCATGTCTCAATTGTTTACTGCATCATTGCTCGGTTTGTCTCTTGTTGTATCATTGTTCAGCACCCACGCGAAAGCGATGGACCTCGACTGGCACGGACAGTTCAGAAGTGAAACCAACTGGATCTACGGATACGCTAACAGCGGCTTGCTCACCGATGCAGCCGATCACGGTTATGCGATTCCGCTGAACGGCGATTCTCCCGCATCCTTTCAAAATTTGTTTTTACGTCTTACACCGCGCCTGATGGTGAATGATAATATATCGCTTTATTCGAATGTCTGGCTCGGTACTCCAGACCGCGGAATTTTCGGTGGTGATCAAACCACTACTTCGGTGGTGAACCAAACCAAAACGGGTAATGCGACGATCTCTGCCAGCACTTTTTACGGCGAAGTTGCAACCGACTTTGGTACGGTGACTGTGGGTCGTATGCCGCTTAACTGGGGCTTGGGTGTGTTTTGGAATACCACTACTGATGGTTTTGATCGTATGCCTTCAACTGCCGATGGTTTCAGATTGGAATCAAAACTCGGGGCCTTCAAATTCGCACCAGCAATGTACAAGTACCGCGCTGGTTCTAACTATGGTGGGGCATTTAATTCAGGAACACCTTCCACAACCTCAGCAGGTTTCTCAAGTGCAGCCGATTACTCGCTTGCATTGACCTATGCAAACGATGACGAGCAGATGGATCTTGGAATTCTTTTTGTTCGTCGCTTGGCAGGGATGCAGTCAGCGGTCGAAAACCCACTTTCACTCGATACCATTACCAACACAGGTTATACCTACAACGTTTGGGATTTTTACGTGAAGAAGAAAACTGGGATTTTTACGGTTGCAGCTGAAATTCCACTCGTAACCGGCTTGGTCGGAAATAACACTTACAATTCGGTTGCAGGTGCATTGAAGGTTGATGCTCAAGTTGATGATCAGTGGAAAGTAAAATTCAATGGTGGTTTGGCAAACGGTCAAGACAATGTGGCTGTAGCTGCAAATGCGGCATCAGCAAAGTATACGGCGTTTTCGTTTCATCCTGACTACCGTCCGGGCATGTTGATGTTCAATTATAATTACCGCAATCTTTCTAATGGTTCTTTGTCACCATTCAATAACCCGGTGACGAACGCTCAATTCGTGGCGCTTGGCTTTGATTACACGAATGCAAAGTGGTCACATGGTGTTCAAGGTTTGTATGGTATTGCTGCTAAAGCGGCTGATGGCGCTGCCGGTGGTGCGTATTACAATACTTTAGACGGTCATTATCGCTCGAACGCAGCAGGTGCAACTGTTCAAGAAAAAGGCCTCGGCATGGAGCTTGACTACAGCCTTGGTTACCAGTGGGATGATTCATTGAAAGTGGGCTTGATGGCTGCACTTTACTTCCCGGGCAAGTTCTATGAGTTCAGTAATAGTGCAACACCGAACGTGAATAAAACCGTATTCGGTACCGGCCTCAATGTAATGATGAAATTCTAATTGAAGAAACGGCTGGTGTTAAAGCCAGCCGTTGATTTTGTACCAAGCGATGGTCTGAGGAACACCTGATTCCATCGTGTGCTTTGGTTTGAACTTGAAGTGATCAAATGCCTTTTGTGAAGAACAAATCCAGTAGTCTGGTGTGAGTTCATTCAGCTTGTCTTGATTCATCGGAAAATTCGTATTCAGTGCACGGCCCGCAAGAGAGCCCATCGATGCCATGCTTTTCATGATCATGGAAGGCACCTTGAAACGAAAAGGCTTCACTTTCAGTTCTTGGGCAATCGTCGTCATGATGCGTTCGTAAGTGTAGATCTGGCCATCGCTCACAAAAAAGCGTTCACCATTGGCAAAGTCCGCCTCTGGTGCATCCAGAGCCGCAACTAGAGCTGTAATCAAATCATCGACGTGAATCGCACTGTAGTATTTGTGGCCTGTTGGTGTTTTCGCCGGAAGAATCGGCATCCATTGTTTTTGAATCGTCTTGAAAAATAAAAATACGTTTTTATCGCGTGGGCCATAGACCATCGGTGGGCGAATGGCGATGAAGTTGAGCTTTCCCTTGAGTTCGTCAAGGTAGAGCTCGGCGCGAAGCTTGCTCTCGCCATACATTGATACAGGAGTATCGGTTTCAGTTTCAGAACGGGGCGATAGGCCAAAGCTTGGGCCGGCTGCTGCGAGTGAAGAAACAAAAATGAACTTCTTTACGGAACCGCTTTTAATGGCAGCGTTCGCGAGGTTGCGGGTAGCTTCGGCATTGAACTTGAAAAATTCTTCCTTATTGCGGGCGGCGGTGAGGCCAGCGACGTGGTAAACCGCATCGACATTCTCACAAGCGCGCGAAAGTGATTCCTGGTCGCCAAGATCGCCAGAGAGGCGGGTGAATTGAACGCCTTTTAAAAATTCAGAAGAAGCGCTGGGGCGCATCAGCGCACAAACATCATGGCCAGCTTCCGATAGGGCACTGACAAGACCGCTTCCGATAAAACCACTTGCTCCGGTGACTAAGATTCTCATAGATTGCTTATATCATGACCTTCAAGAAAATGCGCGTTGAGGTTTTGGGGTGTGGCACCTCGACCGGAGTTCCGTTGATTCACTGTGATTGCAAGGTTTGCCGTTCACGCAACCCTAAAAACAAACGTTTGCGTGCATCAATCTGGATCAAAGTCGATGGCCTCAGCCTTTTGGTTGATACTTCGGTTGATTTTCGGCAACAGGCGATTCGTTCAAAAATCGACCATATCGATGCCGTTCTTTTTACGCATCCGCATGCCGACCACATTGGTGGAATCGATGAAATTCGATCATACAATTACATGCAGAAAGACCGGATACCTGCTTACGCCCATGCTTGGACGATCGAGCAGTTGAAGCTACGGTTTCCTTATATTTTCACTAAAACCGTGATCGAGGGCGGTGGTGTTTCTCAGATTGATCTTCATGAATTCAAATTCAATCAAGGCGCTTTCAAGATCAAGAACGTCTCAATTCTTCCCATTGAATTGAAGCATGGTTCGCAAAGTGTTGCCGGTTTTCGAATTGGTAAATTCGCATATCTGACCGATTGCCATGAAATTCCCGAACATTCCCTTTCACAATTACATGGATTGGATGTATTAATTCTGGATTGTCTCAGATTGTCAAAACACGGAACGCATCTGAATTATGAAGAGGCGTTGGAGTATTCTTCGAAGATTCAGGCTAAAAAGACCATCTTCACTCACATGAGTCATGATTTTGACTATGTGGGATTTTCAAGAAAACTCCCGAAAAAACATGCTTTGGCTTATGATGGGATGATCATCAATATATAAGGAGCACTCGTTATGATCGTTGGCGTACCTAAGGAAATTAAAAACAAAGAAAACCGCGTGTCCATGGTAGTTGCAGGCGTTCGCGCGCTGACCAATGCTGGTCACCAGGTTTTGGTTCAGTCTGGCGCAGGTCTTGGCGCAGGGATCGCTGACCAAGAGTATGCTGCAGCAGGTGCTTCGATCATTGAAGGTGCAAAAGATGTTTTCGCAAAATCAGACATGATCGTAAAAGTGAAAGAGCCTCTGCCTGAAGAATATGAACTTCTTCGCGAAGGTCAGATTCTTTACACCTACCTTCACTTGGCAGCTGATGAGCGTCTTACCAAAGCCCTTCTCGACAGAAAAATTATCGGTATCGCTTACGAAACCATTCAACCGGCAGATGGCTCATTGCCATTGCTTGCTCCGATGAGTGCGGTTGCGGGTCGTATGGCAACTCAAATCGGTGCCACTTATCTTCAGAAAGATCACGGCGGTAAAGGCATGCTTCTTGGTGGTGTCACCGGTGTTGCACGTGCAAACGTAACCATCCTTGGTGGTGGTGTAGTGGGCGTGAATGCGGCGAAAATGGCTGCGGGTCTTGGTGCAAAGGTGACGATTCTTGATGTGAACGTTGATCGTCTTGAGTACTTGAATGACATTTTCGGTAACTCGATTCACACCCTTTATTCCAACAACGAACAAATTGAAAAATCAGTGATCGAGTCTGATCTCGTGATCAGCGCGATTTTGGTTCCGGGTGCGAAAGCTCCGAAGTTGGTGACTCGTCAAATGGTGTCGCGCATGGCGCCGGGCGGAGTGATCATCGACGTTGCTGTTGACCAAGGTGGTGCGGTTGAGACTTGTCGTCCGACCTCACACGAACACCCAACTTACCTCGTAGACAACATCATTCACTACGCGGTACCGAACATGCCAGGCGCAGTGCCACGCACTTCTACTTACGCGCTTACCAACGTGACTTTGAAATATGCGTTGATGTTAGCAAACATGGGCTGGAAAGCGGCGATCGCGAAAGATCAGGCACTCTATAAAGGTGTGAACATTGCTAACGGAAAATTGACGTACAAAGCGGTTGCTGATGATCTTGGTTTACCGTTCGAACCGGTTCAGCTTTAATATTTAGTTCAAAATCAAACAGTCGAGGGCTTAAGTGGAAACGCTTAGGCCCTTTTACTTTTACCAAAACAGCACCACCTGTCGTTTTTGTAATTAGTTTACAAAAACGACATCACCTGTTATTTTTGTAATTGCATGGCTCACATCCGAAAACGGTATCTGGAAGACAAGATCAAGAAATGTATGGCTTTTAGTCCGTTAGTGGGGGTGCTGGGGCATCGTCAAGTGGGCAAAACCACCATTTTAGAGAAGGTCGCCAATCAGTACCATTTGCTGGATAAGAAGGAATCGGTTCAAGAAGCGACCGAAAACCCCGAGAAATACATCCGTAGTCGGGCAGGGAGTTGGGTTGCCTTCGATGAGTGTCAGACTGTGCCGGAATTGTTTCCTGAGCTGAAAGACTGGGTTCGAGTTCATAAAAAGCCAGGACAGTTCTTGTTGAGTGGGTCTATTCGTTTTACTAGTCGGGAGGCGATCCGTGAATCCTTGACAGGTAGGATTGTCAATCTGGAGTTGTTCCCGTTCACGGTAACTGAGTTGGAAGAACTTCCTCTTTCTCATTTTTGTTGTGATCTACTGGAATCTGAAACAGTCGGCAGCGTAATTCATGGAAGAACCAAAAAACAGTCAGAATTGAACCGGATTACCAAGCTCTCGGAAAAATACATGGAGCGTGGTGGCTTGCCAGGGATTTGTTTTATTCGTGATGATCAGATTCGCGAGCAGAAGATAAACGAGTACCTGAACACCATGTTGGATCGGGATTTGAGAATGGTCAAAAAGATCAATCTTTCACTTTCGGAACTGAAATCATTGGTTGTATCGCTTGCCAATAGTCAAGGTATGCCAATTGACTATACCCGTTTGAAAAGAGAGACGGGTATATCAACGCCAACGATTAAAAAAATCATCTATGCATTGGAAGCGATATTTGTCATTAGAACGGTACCAATCGAAGGTTCAACCAAAGGATATACCGTTTATTTTGAAGACATGGCTGAGTGTCGGGCAATGCGTGATCGCCAATCCACGAAACTGGAATTGCTGACCCATTTCTGTTTCACTCAAATCAGAACCCAGTTTTTTTACCGTCTGGGCGAGGATACTAAGTTGTTTCAATACCAGACCAGGGGCGGGGCCTTGATTCCATTGGCGTTCAGGAGCAAAAATGGGGTTTTAGGGGTTTTGCCTGTTCAATCAAAGGATGAAATTTCGCTAGTTAGTGGTTCGATCGATAGTTTTTTAAAGTCTTATTCGAAATCAAAGGTGTTGGTAGTTCACTTAGACCCAAAAGAACCGGCTAAAGCGATCCGCGACCATGTTTTATTGGCATCAATCGGACAAGTGATTTGAGTTTAATGTGATGCGAAAACTGTCGCAGTTGCGTTTTACCGAATAAATACATTAAGCTTAATCAATGGGAAAGCTCGGCCTCATCTTGGGGTTAGTGAATACGGTTGCGATCGCGGCGGTGCTGGGACTCTTTGTTTACACAAAGGTGATCTATAAGCGTCCTGCCATCACTGAAAGCAAAGAGCGCCAGCGACTGGAGAGTCAGGCCAATAAAGATGCCATCAAGTTTTCAGGCAAGCGCGGATTGATCAGTCTTGATCCGGTTACAGCAAACCTTGACCCATTCACCGATACTGACGGTAAACAAAAGCTTCACTATGTTTCTCTTTCCATGAGCATTGAAGTGCGTGATGAAAAAGAAATTCCAAAGTTCGAAAACATCAAGCCCGTGATTCAAGACCAGATCATTCAACAACTGGGTAAAAAAACATTTGAAGACCTGAACCAAGTGCAAGGCCGTTACTTGTTCCGTTCACTCATCATCGACGCATCCAATGCGTACCTCAAAGAACCAATTGTGACCGATGTGTTCTTCAGTGATTTCTTGTTGCAGTGATTTCGTAATAACCGAAAATAAAACATTAAATTAAAAAAGCCAGAGGCATCTTTAAAAGACCTCTGGCTTTTATTTTATTTAAAAGTTGCTTATGCAAACTTGGATTAATGTTGTGATCTTTTATCTAGAATTGGTGCAGCTTTTAAACTTTTTCCAGGATTGGTTAGTGGTGCAATTTCGAAAGCGCTAACTTGCTTTGTTTTTTTTGGCTTTTCCCAGTGGCAATTACCATATTTATTGCATTCTGATTCAGTTGAAATTTCTGAACAGAGTTGGTTGGTTTTTGGGTAGGAGCCGTCTCCCTTACATTCTCCTTTGGATACTGAACCCCCATTCTCTTGAACTGCAAAAGTTGAACTCGCAATAAACATCGACAATGACATCATGAAAAAAATCGCTCTCATCTTAATCCCCTTTAATC
>CALPVV020000066.1 GCA_943327105.2 Nitrosovibrio sp. Nv4 | reverse complement strand
GGTATCAGAAAAAATTCTTTTCACCGGAATGGGAAATGGAAAAACCGATCGAACCCGAGCCGGATGAAGAATCGACAGGTGAACTTGCAGCAATCGTTGCCGACAAAGGCAAACGTGTGCACAAGCACCTGGAGCTTGAAGACTTTGATTCTTTGGCAGGTGAATTCAAAAATCATCAGACCGGCACTCAAGTTGCCGATGAAATGAAAACACTGCTTCAAGGGCCGGAATCTTCATCTTCACAGTCAGGCTGGAAAATTTATCGTGAGATCGCATTTGAAGTTCCTTTCGGTGACACCGAAACAGGCGATGAAGCCTTGGTTGGAATGATGGATCGTCTTGAAGTGAATCGTGAACTCGGCGTGATTCGAGTGCTTGATTACAAGTGGACCGCGGCCAGAAAAACGCCGGAACAATTGCGTTCTCATTATCAGCTGCAACTTGAACTTTATTCCTGGGCAGCGATGCGATTGGCGGGGCAAGGGTTCAATTTAAAAACGCTCGAGACCAGACTCATTCATCTTTCAGAAGAGGGTGTGCGGGTGATTGATGTTCCGATCAAAATAGGCGGGCTTCAAGATCGTGTATTCAGCCTGCTGTCGAAGGCCCGTGCCACTTTGAAGATGGAACGCGAAAAAAAGAACCAAAATCCGGTTATTGGTGACTATTGTCGTTACTGCGAATTCAGACGAATTTGCCCTCTGAAAAAATAAATGATTCTGATTTCACGATAGCTTAACGCGGTCTGCTGTAAATTGACTGACGCGAGATATGTTGACGGTATAGAATTCTTTTGGTTCACTTGTCCTACCTCTATGTCAGAAAAAAAGATCTCAAGTAGTAGTACAGCGGAGTATTTTTCCAAGAATTTGCAGCAAGTTGGCTTCTCAAGTCAAACCAAGGCTGTGTTAACGACGCTCAAAGAAGCCGTCGATAACGCGCTCGACGCATGCGAAGAACACGAGTTATTACCAGAGATTAAGGTGGAAATTGAACGTTTGGGTTCAGGTTCGATCAAGAACTCTGAGCGGATCCGTGTCATGGTAGAAGACAACGGTCCTGGTATTGATGCCGATGACCTTCCAAAGGTATTTGGTGAGTATCTTGCTTCTTCTAAGTTCGGTCGCGGACGCTGTACCCGTGGTCAGCAAGGGATCGGGATCTCGGCTGCAACCACATGGGCGCAGATGACTTGCGCGCAGGGTGCTAAAGTTATTTCAAAAACAAAAGCGATGCGCAAAGCCGTATCTGCTGTGATCGAAGTCGACATCAAAAACAACAAAGGTGTAATGAAAAAGCGCGAGACCATTGATTGGGATCGTGCACACGGCACCCAAGTTGAATTCGTATTCGACGGACGCGTACAAGTGAACGGTGAAGCGGGACTTTTGAATTATCTTCTTGGTACCTCATTGGTGAACCCACACCTCACTCTTCATTATAAACTTCCCGATCAAGAAAACGTAACCATTGAACGCGTGAGTAAAGACGTTCCGGCTATTCCGGATGCGACTGAACCACACCCACACACGATGAAACTGGGTGAGTTCATTGCTCACTCTCATCTTTACGGTCGTGTGAAAGTTTCTGCTTGGCTCAAAAAAGGCTTCAGCCGTCTGGGCGATGCTGTATTTGATGAAATCTGCAAAAACAAGGATTTCGGCCTGAATAAAGCATTTTTCGAAAGAAACGTAGACCAGCTTTCAAATGCCGAATTCGAGAAACTCTTTTCAGCAATTCAATAAACCGATTTAAAACCGCCTTCCACCACCTCTGTTCTCAGTATTGGTGAAGATTCCCTTTCGAAAAGCATTCAGCGCCTGGGTAAAGTCGACTTCTTCTCAGTAGTCAGCCGTAAGCCAGCTATTTGCGATTTCAAACCGGTACAGGTTGAAGTGGCCATTGCTCGTCTTGAGCAACGCACTCAAGACAGTGATTCTCCGGTTCAATTGCTTCGTTTTGCGAACCGCGTTCCACTTCAATTCGATAAGTCGGCATGTGCGATCGCTAGTGCGATCACCACGGTAAACTGGCGTTCATACGGTCTTGGACAGCCGAAAGAATCGCTTCCACAAGGTCCTTACATTTTTGCAGTATCGGTGGTGTCACCATTCATCAAATTCAAGAACGCATCGAAAGAAACCATCGACGCTTCTGATGAACTGGTCGAAGAGATTCGCCGCGCACTCATGCAAGCCGGTCAAAAACTTTCCCGCTACATCAATGCCGAGAACAAAGCGGCCGATCTTGAAGAAAAGCGCCGATACATCGAGCAATTTGGCCCGATTCTGGTCGAAGGTCTTGCTCGCATTACCAACGCAAAAGAAGAAACCAAGAAACGTGCACGCGAAGGTCTGATGAAAATCCTGGGTCGTGATGCGAACGAAACCGCGAAAGAACTCACGGTTGCGAATGAAAAATTGAAAGTTCAGCGAACCAAAGACGGTGAAACTGATCAAGGTGAGGCATAAAAATGGAAGTTTTATCTACTCGTAAAGGCGGAAAAGTTAAAAGTGAAATTCCGATCATCAGTAAGGAGCTTTGCCTCCGTTTGCTGAATGATTTGGAACGCGCAAAACGCCCGGTGCTTCATGCAACCAAGTGTTCCCTTGATAACGCCATCTACAATCATAAAGTGGGCTATCTGACCCCGGGTGCGAAAAAAGTCGCAACCGAGTTGAACGTGAGTTCGGTTAAAAAAATGAGCCGAGCGATCTTCATGCTCGAAATTCTTCTCCGCAATATTGATACCGGCGCTGTGAACACCAAGCGTGAGTTGTACTATATCAGCAAGGGTGAGATCAAAGGCTCACCGATGTTGAAGCCGCTTGATTTCGCCGATCAGCCGGAATCAGACGACACCATCGATTTCATCTGTGAATTGATCGAATGTTACCGTGAAGATGTGAACTGTTACGCCAATGATCGCGGCGGTCAGACTTATTCTCAACAATTGATCGTGACCGAAACGCTTCCGGATGGAACGACGGCGACGATTGATCTTTCCAAGCTGGGTACATCTCCGTTCCAGCCGAAAAACCGTCCTCAGAATTTGAGGCTTTCCGCTTCAAAGAAAATCGACTTCGCGTTGATTGTCGAGTCGGAAGGTACTGCGAACACCCTCGTGGCAAACGGATTCACCAAACGTCACAACTGTATTTTGATCGGTTCTCAAGGGGTTCCATCAAACGCGGTTCGTGGTTGGTCAAAACTCATTCAAGATCAGCTCAAGACGCCGATGTACTTCTTCGGAGACCTCGATGCGTACACCCTTCAAAACATTTATCGTACATTGAAAGCCGGCTCAGCGGCTTCATTGATTCGTAACCAGGACTACAGTGCTCCTGATGTTCGTTTCTTGGGCGTATTGCCAGATGACATCAAGAAGTACGATTTGTTCGATTATCCGGTTCGCGAAAGTGACGCTCAAGAAGGCCGTGCTTTGAAAAAAGCCGATGATGCCCTCAAAAACGACCCTTTCTTCCAAGACAAGAAGAACAAAGGCTTGGCTGACATCTTGAAATGGCTTTTGAAAAACAAACGCCGTTGCGAGCAGCAGTCATTTTTCTCGGTTAACCCGAAAGATCCGACGATGCCTGAAAAAATCATCGTCGATAAGATCAAACGCGGCGATTTCGTTTAATTCATTTTATGAGTTACCTGGCATTCGTGCTTTTGTTTTTCTTCTCGGCTTGTGCCCATCGGCCAGCAACCGTGAAGGAATCTCTTCAGTATGTTACGGCTTCGCCTGAATTTGTTGAAATCAAGACCTCAAGTGAACTCGCAATCGAACTCAAATATGCAACAGCAGACAATTTTGTCGGTAAGAACATGTATGGCGAGTTCAATCGAGCTTTTCTTCATCGTGATGCCGCCTTCAGTCTGATTCGTGCAGCGATGGCTTTGAAGAAGCTTCACCCAACTTGGAAACTTGTCATCTACGATGCGCTTAGGCCGCGATCGGTACAGCATGTGCTTTGGAACAAGGTGAAGGGTACCGCTGACGAACAGTACGTGGCAGACCCGGAAAAGGGCTCTTTGCACAATTATGGCTTGGCCGTTGACCTTTCCATCATCGATGACCAAGGTAAACCGATCGACATGGGCACACCGTTTGATTCATTTGATGTGCTTGCACAGCCCAAGCTTGAAGATCAATTTTTAAAAGACGGTTAGTTGTCACGTAAGCAAATTCAAAATCGCCAGCTTCTTAGAAAAGTGATGCAAGACGCTGGCTTCATTCAGTTGCCGCACGAGTGGTGGCATTATAACCGTTATCCGATCGAGCAGGTTCGAACCCGTTTCAATATTGTCGAATGATCATTCTTTTGAAACGACGATGTTTCTAAAAGAGCTTTCAAAAGCAAGCCAGAGTTCAATCATTGGTGCCGGTATTTGATGTGCAACCAGTGTTTCTCTCAAGATGACCAGTCTTCGGTCAAAGTGTCCGGTCCAGATCGGTGGCAATGCCGTATGTGCCGAGTGGGGGCCTTTGCCTTCAAATTGCGGAATCATTCCCGCAGCATTTAATAAAAACTTTCCTTGTTGGTGGGCAATATGAATCAGATCTTTGCCGGTGAAAAAGTAACCAAGCATGGCGTCTTGCTCCATGCGCTGATAGAAACTTTCCAGAATCGCGTTTAGCTTTTCCGTTTGAGCCGCTTGATCAGGCCCAAGACTTCTGATGATTGCCTGAAGCTGAATGCGCATCAACGATGATGGGTTCATGATAGGGGGCTTTCCGGGCTGTGGTTTGTCAGAGTGATCGCTCATGATGATAATCTAGCACAAAGTAAAAAGCCCCGGAACCAGAAGGTGCCAGGGCTTTTCAATAACTTTGTTCTTCGCGGGCGGATTGCCCAGTCAGATCAAAAAATTATTTTACATCCATCAACTCAACTTCGAAAACCAAAGTAGAGTTAGCTGGGATCGTGCCTTTTACTTCAGCGCCGTATCCGAGTGTTGGAGGAATAGTGAGTTTACGCTTTCCTTTTACTTTCATACCAAGAAGACCTTGTTCCCAGCCTTTGATCACTTGACCTGCGCCAAGAACAACAGAGATTGGAGTTCCGCCGATAGAAGAATCGAATTTGGTTCCGTCAGTGAGTGTACCAGTGTAGTGAACAGTAACGGTTTTACCGTTTACTGCTTCAGCGCCAGTTCCAACAGCGATGTCTACGATTTCAACTTTTGGTTCAGTCGTAGCTGCTGCAGTAGTGTCTACAGCTGCTGCAGTAGCAGTTACTGCTGCGGTTTCGGTTTTAGCTGGTTCTTCTGCTTTTTTAGTACAAGCAGAAGCAAGAGTGATTGCCATTACTGCGATAAGAAGTGATTTCATGATGCATTCCTTTCAAGAATGTTTTTAATTAAATAATAGGAATATTAAAAACTAGCTTTTGATTTTTTACAAGGATAGTCTTTAACCGATGGATAATTTTGCTGCTTTGATCTACGGACTGGTTCAAGGAGCGACGGAATATCTACCCGTCAGTAGCTCCGCCCATCTTGCAATTCTTCCCCATGTGTTGGGAGAAAAAGACCCTGGGCTTGCCTTTGATGTTTTCTTGCATGTCGGCACCTTGCTGGCAACCGCGGTTTATTTCTATAAAGACTGGCTTCTGATTCTGAAAAACCCTTTACCCAGAACATTGCCTGCAGGTATGGACTCTTCAACGCATCTTTCCTGGGTTCACTTGATTGTGGGAACTTTACCTGCTGTGATTGCCGGCTTTCTTTTGAATCACTGGATTCAAGACCATACGCGATCACTTTGGGTGATGGGTGTGACGTTGCCTTTGTTTGGAATCATTTTGTGGTGGGTTGACCGCAAGGCTCCTTCAGAAAAAACGCTCAAACAGGCTACCATCAAAGACCTTTTTGTTGTTGGCTGTGTTCAGGCTATTTCACTGGTGCCCGGTGTTTCTCGCTCTGGCAGCACCATGACCGCTGCCAGAATGCTTGGTTTTTCTCGCCCTGATTCTGCCCGAATTTCATTTCTTTTGTCTTTGCCAATCACCTTGGGTGCGATTGTCTATGAGTCACGCCATTGGAACGAGATTGTAGAATCATTGAACGGCTGGTCGCCGATCTTGATCGGCATGGGCTCGGCACTTTTATTCGGTGCTCTTGCCATTCACTTCTTGATCAAGTTGTTGGGCCGCATGGGATTTGCGGTGTTTGCGGTTTATCGTACTGTTTTGGGAATGGTCTTATTGCTGAGGGGGTAGCATGTCATTCATTAAAGTAAAAACCTTATCGCTGGTTATTGGAACATTGATTTTTGAACAGTCATCTTTTGCGGTGACCGTTAAAGTAACGGATCAACAAGGCAAGCCTTTGGCTACCGCGATGGTCACCCAGATGACCGCAGACGTTGCCCCGATCGATACATCGGATGGCGGCTTTCAAAAACCGAATGTTGCTCTTGATCGTCACCCGGAATTCACGAATTTTACCGATTCAAAGGGTACTACCACATTTGCTGATGACCAGGGTTTACATCTTTATCGCTTCCGCAAAGTTGGTTTTAAAGATTTAGTTTTGAACGGCATCAGCGGACAAAAAGCAGTGACTGCAAAAATGGAGGTCGAATCAGACCCAGTCGCTCTTGCCAATGCAAAGCCTGCGAACGTCTGGTTGGGAGCGCTCGATATCGGCGGCACTCCGCAAGACAAGAACATTTTCAAAATGCAGTGTGGGTTCTGTCATCAGCAGGGCTCTCTCTTTACCCGTGTTGAGCGCAGTGCTGAAGACTGGGAAAAAGTCATCAAGCGCATGGTTCGCTATGGTTCACGCTTGCCGAGTGATCTTCAAAAAAGTCTTCCTCAAAAACTTTCTGATGGTTATCGATTGCTGAGAGACAACCCGAAGCTTCTGGGTGAAAGCACCCCGTGGGACCCGACTCTTGCCAAGACCTCCATTACCGAATGGCCGATCGGTACCGCGATGTCGCAAACTCACGACATGCTGATCGGGACCAACAAATTGATTTATGTTGCCGATAACATTCAAGACCGATTGTATGAAATCGACCCGTTAAAGAATACGGTTGCGGTTTACAAGATTCCCCACAAAGAAGGGGATAAAAACGGAGGCTTGATTTCAGGGCGTTTGAAAGAGTTTCCAAGTCATGACAGCACCTCGAATGCTCATTCACTGACTCAGTCTGAAAAAGATGGGCACATCTTCATTACGCCATCGGCACAGCGCCGGTTGATCGAGTTTGACCCCGCTACGAAAGCATTCACCATTCATCAATATGATGATGGGTTCTATCCGCACACCGTACGCATGGATCAAAAAGACAATGTCTGGTTTACGCTTGCGCTTTCGAATCAGGTGGCGATGTTTGACCGTACTTCAAAAAAATTCACCCTGTACGATCTGCCAGCGAGAAGTTTCAAAGAAAAGCTGATCACCAAGAACATCGGTTTTCTGTTCAAGATCATGAGTTGGGGAGTCCCGCTTTCAAACTGGCTCAAGATTGACCGTGAATCTTCGGGCACACCTTTGGTCTATGGTATTGATGTGACTCCAGATGGAAAAGTCTGGGTGGCGCGATTGCATTCACGCGAAATCGCAAGCATTGACCCGACTAGCGGAAAGATCACCATGATTCCGACCCCGTTTGATGGTCCACGCCGTCTCAGAACCGATGCGGAAGGAAACCTGTGGGTCACTTCTTTTGGCGAATCAAAAATTGCCAAATACAGCCCTAAAACCGGCCAGTTTTCAATGTTCGACCTTCCGGTTAGCCCTAAAGGTAGTGAAACGCCTTATTCACTCAACGTCGACAAGGTTCGCAATGTGGTCTGGGTGAATGGTAACCAGTCAGATTCACTTTATGGGTTTGATGTGAAAACCGAAAAGTGGAAAATCATTCCCTATCCACGCCGTGTAACGTTTACCCGTGATGTTGAGATTGATGCCGATGGAACCATGTATACATCGAACTCGAATTTCCCGAGCTGGCACATTGAAGGCTCGCAACCGACTTTGATTCGGATAAAGTCTAAGAACTAGTCTTAAGACTAGTTGCTCAAACAGGTTAGTAATGACTATGGAATACTGTGGTGTATATAAATTGTACTCGTTCACAATCATCACACCGTCAGGCGAACGAGTTAGCTGGGGGCGTGACCCGACTGGACTTTTGATCTATCATCAGGATGGTTACATGTCTGTATCGATCAATAAAGAACCGGAAATGCAAACCACTGAATCAGAGACAGAAAACTGGCTGAATTCGATCTTGTTTTATTCTGGCACCTATTCAATTGATGGAAAGCAAATTACCCATCAGGTGATGAACGCATCCAGTTCTTCTCGTATTAGGAAAGAAATGATTCGCTTTGCTGAATGGAAAGAAGGCAAACTTCATTTAATCACTCCAATAGAGACATTCGGGCAAGCTGAATTGGTATGGGAGAAAATTTCTGTGCTCAAAAGATCCGTATCCACTAAATACCGTAAGTCTTGAGAATCGCCATTGCTTCTTCGGTAGTATCAGCGATTTTCAAACGTTTGAACTCGATGTCATTGATCATTTTTTCGGCTAGAAGCGTATCGCGGCACCAGTCAATCAGTGCAGACCAGAACTTGCGGCCGATCAGAATCACAGGTCTGTTCATCATTTTGCCCGTTTGAAGTAGGGTGACGATTTCAAAAAACTCATCCAATGTCCCAAAACCACCGGGAAGAATTACAAAGACTTCGCTGTAGCGTGCGAGTAAAACTTTGCGAACAAAGAAGTAACGACAATTCAATGAACCGGTTAAAAACGGGTTTACCCGCTGTTCAAATGGCAGGTGAATGTTCACGCCTATCGATTTGCCACCAGCTTCGAAAGCGCCCTGATTAGCGGCTTGCATAATGCCAGGCCCACCACCGGTGATGACGGCAAAATCTTTTTTGGCAAACTCAGCCGCCAATTCACGTGCAATTTTGCAATACAAATGATCGTCTGCTAATCGTGCCGAGCCAAAGATGCTAACCGCGCGTTTGGTGTGACGAAGAAAGTGAAGTCCGCGCCAGAATTCGATCATGACTCGAATGAAAATCGAGACATCCTTGAAAAACTTAGCGCGAAAAAATGGCCGGTTAGCGTTCATGTTTTCTTTTTAGGTGGTAACGAGCCTGAGAGGTAGGTCTCTTCAATCTGTTTCTGTTTTTGCTTTACGCTGTGTTGGCGATCTTCAGTAAGAAGCTTTTCGATTGCGGTGATTTCATCTTCGAGTTCCCAGCGAGCAAGATGGCTTGCTGCCCATTCCTCGTGAGTTGTCGGGCTTTTTACGCTGTCATGAACTTTCAGTTTGTGTTGCAAACCGAGCATTCTCTGAATCAATTCTATTTTTTCTTCACGAGTCATCATTTTCACCCTCCGGGTAAATTTGCCGATATTAAAAAATCGGGGCAGTTCGCTTCAAAACAAACTGCCCCAATTCAGCCGGAATCATTCCGGCTTTCACTTTTCTTATTTCAACAACTGACGGATCACGTAGTGCAAGATCCCGCCGTTTTTGTAGTACTCAAGCTCATTCGCAGTATCGATACGGCACTGGAGTGTGAACTCCTTGGTTTCGCCGTTTGCGAATTTTGCTTTAGCTTTCAATTTCTGTCCCGGTTGAACGGTAGTGATGCCTTCGATGTCAATCACTTCGTCACCGTTGAAGCCAAGGGTAGTAGCGCTTTCGCCTGGCAAGAACTGAAGAGGAATCACGCCCATACCAACAAGGTTAGAGCGGTGAATGCGTTCATAGCTTTCAGTGATGACGGCTTTCACTCCGAGCATCATGGTTCCTTTTGCAGCCCAGTCACGAGAAGAACCGGTACCGTACTCTTTACCGGCGATCACGATGAGTGGAGTTCCTTCTTTTTTGTAAGCTTCTGAAGCATCGAAGATCGACATTTCAGTTCCTTCAGGAAACTTCTTCGTGAGGCCACCCTCTACGCCGTTCATGATCTTGTTCTTGATTCGAACGTTGGCGAAGGTTCCGCGCACCATGATTTCATGGTTACCGCGGCGGGCACCGTAAGAGTTGAAATCTTTCTGTTCTACGCCGAGTGAAAGCAAGTGCTTCGCAGCCGGAGAGTTTTTCGAGATCGAACCCGCAGGTGAAATGTGGTCGGTGGTGATGGAATCACCGAACAAGCCAAGAACGCGCGCACCTTTAATGTCGGTGAGTGGTTTCGGAGTCGGAGTCAATTCTTGCAAGAAAGAAGGTTCCTTGATGTAGGTCGAAGCATCATCGAAGGTGAAGAGTTCACCGGTAGGAGCCTGAACTTTTTGCCAGTACTCATCGCCTTTGAATACATCACTGTAGCTTTTCTCGAACTGATTCGTCGTTACGTGTTTCATCACGAGCGTTTCGATTTCAGCATTGGTCGGCCAGACGTCTTTCAAATAAACCGGTTTACCATCAGCGCCGGTGCCAAGAGGTTCGGTAGTGATGTCGATAGTGGTAGAACCTGCAATCGCATAAGCAACCACAAGGGCTGGTGATGCGAGGTAGTTTGCACGCACTTGAACGTTGATGCGTCCTTCGAAGTTACGGTTCCCTGAGAGAACAGAAGAAACGATCAGTTTTCCGTCAGTCACTGCTTTAGAAACTTCCGGAATCAATGGGCCAGCGTTACCGATACAGGTAGTGCAGCCGTAACCCACGACGTGAAAACGAAGTTTCTCAAGGTGAGTGAGAAGGCCTGCTTCACGAAGATAATCGGTCACTACTTTTGAACCTGGGCCCATGGAAGTTTTCACCCATGGTTTTACGTTCAAGCCTTTTGCTACTGCGTTTTTCGCAAGCAAACCTGCAGTGATCAAGCCAGATGGGTTTGAAGTATTGGTACAGCTGGTGATAGCCGCGATGGTGACTGCGCCGTGAGAAATGGTTGAATCAACACCATTGATGGTTACTTTTGCAGAAGACTCGAGCTTCGCTTCCGGATCTTTCATCTGAGAAAGAAGAGTTGGAAGGTTCTTCGCGAATTCTTCTTTCACGTTTTTGAGAGACACGCGGTCTTGTGGACGGGATGGACCAGCAAGTGAAGGCTCAACCGTGCTGAGGTCAAGTTCCATAGTGTCAGTGAAAGTCGGAGTAGCAGATGGGTCAAACCACATGCCTTGCTCTTTGTAGTATTGAGAAACGAGTGGAACCAAGCTACCGCGGCCGGTAAGGCGGAGGTAGTCCATGGTTTTTTCGTCGACTGGGAAAATACCAATCGTCGCGCCGTATTCCGGAGCCATGTTTGCGATGGTTGCGCGGTCAGCAAGAGAAAGTTCTGCAACGCCTTGGCCGTAGAACTCAACAAATTTTCCGACTACGCCTTTTTTACGAAGGATTTGAGTGATGGTGAGAACGAGGTCAGTTGCGGTCACGCCTTCTTTGGTTTTGCCGTTAAGCTTGAAACCAATGACTTGTGGAATGAGCATTGAAATCGGTTGGCCGAGCATTGCTGCTTCAGCTTCGATTCCGCCCACGCCCCAACCCACAACGCCAAGACCGTTGATCATGGTGGTGTGTGAATCGGTACCCACGCAAGAATCAGGGTAAACGACGGTCTTGCCATCTTGAGTTGCAGTCATTGCAACTGTTGCAAGATATTCAAGGTTTACTTGATGGATGATGCCGGTTTCAGGCGGAACTACGCGGAAATTCTTCAATGCCGATTGTCCCCAACGAAGGAACTGATAGCGTTCCATGTTGCGTTCATATTCAATTTCGCGGTTCTTGTTGAACGCATCCGGAGTTCCGAAGAAGTCAACTTGAACCGAGTGATCGATCACCAGATCGGCAGGAGTAAGTGGATTAATTTTTTCAGGCTTGCCGCCGAGACGCTTCATCGCTGATCTCATTGCAGCTAAGTCACAAACTGCAGCAACACCGGTCAAATCTTGAAGAACAGTGCGGGCAGGGGTGAATTGAATTTCGCGATCAGGTTCCGCTTTAGGGTTCCAGTTAGCAAGTGCTTCGATGTCTGTTTTTTTCACAGCAAGATTGTCTTCAAGGCGAAGCAGGTTTTCGAGAAGAACCTTCATCGAGTACGGAAACTTGGAAATGTCTTTTCCAGATTTTTTCACGAACTCTTGAACGGAGAAAAATTGATACGATTTCCCTTCAACGTTCAAAGACGAAAGGGTGCCAAAACTGTTGGGATGTGAATTGTTCATATGTACGAAATATTAATGGAAAATACCAGTTGAGCCAACCCTTTATTGTGCGCAGTTTTATCGGGATAAATCCGCATAGGCAACTGTCGGAGTCCACTATTTTACGCAATATGTCATTTTTTAAATTTATTTAGTTGAGGTTGAATAAATTTCGCGATAATCAGCCCCTCATGAAATGCGACAAATGCGTACTTTTTGCAGTTTTCACCATGTTTTTTATCACATTAGATACCATTGCCGGAGAGCTGATACTGGATCAGAATCTTCTGGAAAAGGTCTCTAAAAAGTCTCAAGAAAACCCTTACCGCATCAAGCAAGTAATTGGATCTAAAGATGCCTTTGTTTTTGAATTAGGCAATCCAGTCACTCCGTTCTTTCAGGATGAAGCCACAAAAACAGTTAAAAGGCGTTACCGCTCAGCCAAAAACTGCTTTGAAATTTCTTTTCATGAAAAGCTGAACCTGGCGATCAAGACCGACTGTCGTCAAGTGATGAGTGACCTGAAATTACCAGGTTTCCCCGATTTTCATGCGGCAAAGGTTTCTGACCTGCTTGATTCGTCCTTGAAAGACTTTGAGTTCTGGAATGAATCGAATTCTTACCAATTGAAGGGTTTTGTACACTCACGTGAAACCATT
>CALPVV020000065.1 GCA_943327105.2 Nitrosovibrio sp. Nv4 | reverse complement strand
GACTTGTTTTTCTTCAGCCAGCGACGCAACTCCAGGATGATCTCATCGTCTTCCTGGTCGAAGTATTTCTCCCAAGTCAGATCTTTCAAGATGGGAATCAGTTTTTGCTCGTTACATAAGATGTAGGCCTTTGGAAGCGATCGGGACCCTGACTGAAGAATGGGAAGTTTAGGGCTGATTCGTTTGTCGATTGCTTCAAGGAGAAAGTGTTTTTGAGGTAGTTTTTCAACGGCATCGAAAATGCGATCGGCATCTAATTTCTCGATTTTGGTCTTGGTGGAAGCTTCGCACTTGAAAGACTCTGCCGCATTGATTTCAGCAATTTCTTTTTCATATTCGCGATAGAAGTTGCGGGTTGCTTTGCGAATGGTGTGATTCGAAAGGTCAGCTGAGGTTGATACCGTCAGCGGAAAATCAACTCTGAGTTTTTTGCTGATTCCTTTTGCTTCAGGATTCTGGGCGATTCGGTTGAAGTGATCAATCTGATGAATGCGCTTCAGTTGATAAAAAGAAATATTGTCTTTGAGTGCTGTTCCGAAGGAGTCATATTCCTGTAAAACCAGCTGTTCATCAAGCAAGGTGCGAAGTTTTGAGTCTGATTCTGCAAGCAGATTAAGACGCTGATACCACTGTTCGAAATTTCTGATCCGGTTGATCGTCCCGTCAGCTGATTTTAATGTGTTTTCTAGATTTTGTGCATATTGGGTGTTGTTGAATTCATTCAAGATGATTTCGTTTACCTGGTCTATCAAATCATGAATAGTGAGGTCAATGCGGAGGTTTGGCTTCTCAAGGGTGATGGTTTCTTGATTTATTTCTGTTGGACTGAGTTTTGCGATCATCATCTGTTTCAGCATGGACTGCCAGAGCTGGTCGTGGTTAAGGCGTAATGATGGCGCGGCAAAAGAATTGATCCCGCTTAGGCAGATGAGGGGTAGTGCAGTAAAGAAGTGTTTGAGTTGAAGGTGTTTGATCGAGGCCATTTGAGCGCAATGATAATCATTGAATTAAAATCTGGCAAGTTAATTAAACTAAAGATATTTAACAAAAAGCTCTGAATGGACACATCTTGATGACCGGCTCTATGTTGAACTAAAATGAGAATAAGTCTTTTTGAGTTAAATGAATTACGGAGTGGGTTTATATGAATATGACCAACCAGCCGCTGATCATTCCTTTGCTAGTTCAAGTCGCATTGACCTTTGTGGTCTGGACGTGGATGTTACTCTCTCGAGTCGAGTCGATGCGTAGAAACAAGGTTTCTTTTCAGTCTCTCACAACCAGAGAAGGACAAGAGCGTCTCAGCGATGTGATGAAGGTTTCAGATAACTTTGAAAATCAGTTTGAAATTCCAGTGCTCTTTTACGCCTTGTTAGTCACGTTGATGTTCACCTATCACTCGGATGCGACCTATCTCATCTGCGCTTGGCTTTTTGTGCTCACTCGTGCGATCCACGCCATTATCCATTGTACTGTGAACAACGTGGCTTTACGGTTTACTGCACACTTCCTTGGTAGCGCCATTCTTGGTGCGATGTGGGTACGGTTCGCCATTCAGGTTCTTTGATTAACGGTAAAGGGCTCTGAGTGTCTGAACATCGGTTGCGCTCAAACCAAGGCGGATTTGGTAACCGTTGACTTTGGTGTTCACCGTGAACTTTTTGCCGGTTTTAGCATCCGTTTTGCTTTCGGTTTTCGTTAACTTCATGCTCTGAACGAGTGAGTGATCGGTAATGTTCGGGAGCGTTTCGTACAGATTACCCATCGCAAGCAAGGTGTTTCCCCAACAGTAGTTCATGATCGAGTTTGCATCGTATTCACCGTAGAATTTTGCGGTATCACCGTATGTTTCTGTATTCTTGAACTCACCAAGGATGCTGCAATTCGGGTCTTTTTTAGCTTCCTTACGGGCGTGCTCGTGTCTCAAGCCGGCAACGTGGCCCAATTCATGGAGCGCAGTGAACTGAAGTTCGTCGATCGATTTGAAAGTGCCGTTGATGTTGTCATATTTTTTATTGTAGCTGAGGTACATGACCGGTTGTTGCAAGTGACGCTTGAAGAAACCTGATTTCGTAACCTTCTTGTTTTTCTTCTTGTCGAATTTACTTACGGTTTGAAAGTCCGAACCTTCACCAAGAATCGCATAACCTTCGATTTGTGATTTACGAAATCCTTCAACGATCTTGTTGGTGGGAGCTGCACGATCGTCCTGAAGAATGGCAAGATCGAATCCGTTATCAGGAAGAGTGTCGCAAGATTCCCAACCGGTGAATTCGATTCCAACACGGTCAAGTGTGTATTCTTGTTGTACGATTTTCTGAACCGCAGTTTTCAGGTTTTTAGAGAAATCATTCTTGCTGTATTTCGGGTTGATTGCAGAGCCTGGCAACCAGCAAACATGAACTGATTTTTTGGTCCAAGTGACCAGTGGTTCAGCCACGCTGTCGAAGTCACATGCCAAAACAGCTTTTGGGGTGATCAGGGAAAGAGAAAGGATTGCCATCAAAGATCGAGTCATCATGAGACGGACTCTAGATCAATCGGTTTAATTTATCAACATAAAATGTTTAATAAATAAATAAAGTTCATTGTCATGAAGCTCAACGGCTGAATCTTGATTGATTTCAGATCTTTAAATAGCTGTTCCATTGACTCGGCCATCAACCAGATGAATCTGCCTCTGGGCAAGTTTGGCGAAATCGGGATCATGGGTGATCAGCAAGATGGTGGTCTTCTCCTCTTGATTGATTTTTTTCAGTAAATTCATCACCAGGTCGCCGTTATAGGTATCGAGGTTTCCCGTTGGTTCATCGGCAAATAAGACCCTCGGTTTCATCACAAGTGCGCGTGCGATCGCCACCCGTTGCTGTTCTCCGCCAGAGAGCTGCCCGGGAAAGCGATTCACCTTATCGGCGATTCCGAAAATATCAAGCAGTTCCATGCCCCGTTTTCGGTAGGTCTCTTGTGACTGTGTTTTCATCGCCGGCAACAAGATGTTTTCGATCACGTTTAATTCAGGTAGTAGATAATGAAACTGGAAAACAAATCCCGTTTTTTGATTTCTGAATCGGTGAACTTTCTGGGTGTCCCAAATGGAGGTATCTTCATCATCATAAAAAACTTTCCCTGCTGTAGGCTTATCAAGGGTGCTGAGCGTATAGAGCAGTGTCGATTTACCCGAACCCGATTTACCCGTAAGGGCGATGAATTCTCCAGATTGAATGATGAAGTCAATTCCATGAAGGACTTCTTGTTGTGGTTGGCCGAATGATTTTCTGATTCCCTTGGCTTCGATTTTCATCCGTCTGACCTCATGATATCCATCGGTTCCATTTTTCCGGCGCCTCGTGCAGGAATGAAGCTAGAAATGGCTGATGAAAAGAAAGCACAACAAAAAGCGATGAAATAAGTTTTGGGTTCGAAGCTGATCAACATGTGACCCATGCCCAGTGCCCGGCCAGGAGTGACTTCAATATGCGAAAGCATCACACAAATGAGGTAACCAATCAAAAGCCCCAGAGCGCCACCGACAAACCCTAGAATGGTTCCCTGAGTGAGGAATAATCCGGTGATGTCGGTTGGTTCATAACCGATTGACCTGAGAATCGCGATTTCTTTTCTTTTTTGTGTGACCGTCATGCTGAGAACGTTGAAAATTCCAAATCCTGCCACCACCAGGATGGCGATGGTCATCGAGTAGCGAACGATATCTTGGGTCTTGAAAACTGAAAGGGTGTTTTCGTTGATCTGTTCCCAGCTTTGTACGAGTTCTTTGCTTCTTCCCGAAGCCTCTTTTGCAAATTCGAGAGAATTGTCCGTATCAATGAGTCTGACCGCAATTGAACTGACTTTACTGGGTGAGTGGTTCAGTGTTTGAACATCGGCAAGGCGACCATAAATGGTACCCTCATCCTTGTTGCGCATTCCAAAACGAAAGGTACCGATGATTTTGAATGCTTGAGAGCCTTTCTGGCCAAGCGAGAGTAAAATCGAATCGCCGATACGTGCACCAAGCTTGGTGAGTAAGTCTTCTCCCACCATGATTTGAAACGCTCCTTTTGACAGATTCATGAATGAACCATGCGTGACATAGGGTTCGATTTTTGAAACACGTAAAAAATCTTCCGGGCTCATGCCGATGAGTTGTGTCGATGTCGTGATTTTTGCGAATTGGGTCAGTACCGGATAGTTCAACTGCAACGCGTATGCTTCAACTCTCGGGTCTCGGTCTAGTCTTTCGGTCCATGCGGGTACGTTTTCAATATTATCTTCACCGCGACGTCCGGAGGGAGGAGCGATCCAGTTGATCTTTGCTCCTTCATCAAAAAGGGTCTCACGCACGAATTTTTCATCTACCGGTTCATCGCGTGCTTGAATGCGAACATGGCAATCACTGTTGATGAATTGATCAAGCAGGTATGTTTGAAAGCCAAGCATGATACCTGAAATGGCAACATAGCCGGCGGTACCCAGCGTGATGCCGATCAAGGTGAGAATGGTTTGCCGTTTTTTCGACAGCAAGTAACGGATCGCTAGAAAATTCATGGTTTACCAAGCCAGACTTCAGCCCCCGGATTGAGTTTTGCTTCGGTTCCTTCCACAAGTTCGATGTGTTCAGAATCTTGAAAGCCGGTTTTGACGTGTACTTTTTTCGTTTTGCCGTTTTCACGAAGAGTCACGAGTCCGCGTTGTACCGCGCGAATCGGGGCAAGCAATGCATTCTGTTTTTCGCCGACAATGATTGCGGTATCAGCTGTCATGCCGGGTAATACAGAAGGTGGAACCTCTTTCAGGTCGACCATGATGACAAATTGGCCTTCTTTGGGGTAAACGCTGCGAACTGTTCCGGCGATTGCTTTGCCTTTCAGGCTTTCGAATTGAATTTTTACAGGTAAATGATTGCGAACGCGAATCGCCGAAGACTGTTCAAGGGTGATCGATAACGCAACCTTGTTGAGGTTCATCACGGTAATGAGATTCACGTTCGGAAATGCCGTTTCATTTTCCTTGGTGTCCAACTGGGTGACAACTCCTTCGATTGGCGACCGCACGGTCACTCCTTCTGAAAGCTGTAGAAGCAGTTCGCCTTTTTTGACAGTTGCTCCTTCTTTGACATGCAGCTTCTTGATCTGAGTTGTTACTCCGATGCGGTAACGGAAAATCTCATCTGATTCAAGTGTGGCCAAGCCATAAATGGAATCGATGATGGTTCCTTCATGCAGGGCAACCCATTCACCATCATGATTCTTTTTATAAATCATCAGGGCGATCAAGATGGGAATGATTACTAGCAAACTAAGGGCGAGACGTTTTTTCTTTGATGGCGCCATTAAGATACTCTAATGGCAATTTTCATACCGCACCATGAGCTAGATCATAATTATTTTCGATCTAGACGGAATGGGTCAGAAATTCGTATTTGCCCGGAAAAGTTTGATGGCGATCGAGAGGACCACGACACCGAAAACTTTTTTCAAAATGGCAATACCGCTTCTACCAAGTTTTCTTTCGATTCGGTCCAGATTACGCAAGACGATATAGACGATGGTCATGTTCACGACGATCGCAATCAAAATTGAGTTCAGGGCGTATTGTGAACGAATCGAGAGCAGGGTGGTCAGTGAACCTGTTCCGGCAATCAAGGGAAAGGAAACGGGAACTACGGATGCGGTTTGAAGTTCTTCGTCTTTGTGAATCTGAATTCCAAGAATCATTTCAAGAGCAATGAAGAACAGGATCAGTGAACCGGCGATGGCAAAATCACTGACCGAGATGCCGATGAATTCGATGATCGAATCACCCACGAAAAGATAAACAAGCATGATGATGAAAGATGCAATTGTTGTTTTTTCAGGATGAATGTGTCCGCCTGATCTTTGTCTGATCATGAGAATCGTTGGGGTAGCGCCGATGATGTCGATGACTGCAAAAAGAATCATGATCACGGTAAGTATTTCTCTGAAGTTCATGTATTTTGCTTCCTTTCAAGAAAAGTTAATATTTCAAAATGTTCAGTATGAGGAAAGAGATCGAAAATCTGTACTTTCTTCATCGAGTAGAATGGTTCAAGCGTTTTCAGGTCTTTCGCAAGTGATTCATGTGAGCAGCTTGAGTAAACCAGATGCTTGGGCCCCTGATTCAAGATGACTTGAATACTGTCACCCAAGCCTCGGCGTGGCGGATTGACTAAAATCAAATCGGCGCCGAATGGAGGCGCGTTCCGGGCGTCCATGCTTTCAAATCGCAAGTGGGTGAGTCCGAGTGCTGCGGCTGTTTGGTTTGCGGTCGCCACGGCGCTTTCATTGATTTCAATGCCCAGAATGTTTTCAGCGCTGTTCGAGGCAAAAAAACTGAAGGCGCCCTGACCGCAAAACAGTTCGAGCATTTTTTCGGGTCTGACTTCTGCAATCCATTTCGCTGCTGTTTCGTAGAGTTTTGATGCAAGATCAGCGTTCGTTTGAACGAACGCCTGAGGCGAAAGTTGAAACTTGAAGTTTTTCAACTGGTGAAGGATGTGGGTTCTTTCGGTGATAAAAACTTCTTCAGGGCCCTCGAGCAAGGCATGGGGTCCGGGTTGAATGTTCGCGCTCACGCATTTCAAGAAAGGAAATTGTTCTTGTAGTTTCGGCAGCATTTTTTTAATTCGCGAAACGCATTCTTTTGATCTCAAGACAAAACGCAAATACATTTCGTCAGACTGAGGTGAGTAGAAGAGAATCAGGCCCTTGAGTTCGCCTTTTTTCTCGTTGATCTGGTACGGAACCAAATTGTATTCACGAATGAATGTGGGAAGCGCTTTGATCACTTCATTAAGGGTTGGGTGTTGAATCGGGCAATTCAGCAACTCGCGCCCTAAATCGAGTTGATCGTTGCCGAGAAGACCGATGCACGGGTTTTCACTGGTGCCGGTCACGCTCATCTTTGCACGGTTCCGAAAAGCGGTGGTTTTTGATGCCACGGTTGGTTCCAGTTGAACCGAAGTTGCGTTCAGGTTGAGTGCTGATTTCAGAATTTCTTCTTTTTTGACCAGTTGTTCCGGATAAGCAAGTGTGATCCATTCGCATGAATGGCAGTTGCCTGAATTGTAGTCGTTACAGAAGGTGGTCACTCGATTTATTTTGCACTGCAAAGTAGCGAATCTCCAGTCTTTTTCTTGTAAAAATTCCTACTGCGGGATAGTTTTTTTAACTTATGATCAAAAATCACATCAACGGTAAATGGATCGCTTCTGAAGCGAAAGAATCATTGGAAATTCACAACCCTGCAACGGGTGAAGTGCTTGAACGTTGTCCATTAGGGACAGCCTCTGAGCTCGATCAAGCAGTTCAAGCTGCAAAGGAAGCGTTCAAGACCTGGCGTTCAACTCCTGCAGTTGATCGCGTTCAATACCTCTTTAAATTAAAAGTGTTGTTGGAAGAGCATTTTGAAGAATTGTCACGCCTGGTGACTACTGAGCACGGTAAAACTTTGGTTGAAGCGCGTGGAAGTGTTCGTCGCGGAATTCAAATGGTCGAAACCGCCTGCGGAATGCCGACCCTCATGATGGGTGAACATTTTGAAGACATCGCGCCGGGTATTGATAGCAAAGCGGTCAATCGTCCAATGGGTGTGTTCGGCATCATTGCTCCGTTCAACTTTCCTGCGATGGTTCCATTCTGGTTCTGGCCGTTTGGAGTTGCAGCCGGAAACACCATTGTGATCAAGCCAAGTGAACGAGTGCCGCTGACTCAAGTGAAAATTTTTGAATTGATTGAAAAAGCGGGCTTTCCTAAAGGTGTCGTGAACATGGTTCATGGCGGTAAAGATGTGGTGAATGCAATGTGCACTCATCCCGACATCAAAGGAATCTCGTTTGTCGGTTCTACCCCGGTGGCAAAACATGTTTATGTGACAGGCACCAGTCACGGCAAGCGAGTTCAGGCTCTGGGTGGAGCAAAGAACTTCATGGTGGTATTGCCCGATGCTCAGCTCGATAAAGCCGCTGCAACCGCTTATGAGTCCATTACGGGTTGTGCCGGTGAACGCTGCCTTGCGGGTTCGGTGGTGATTTCGGTGGGTAAGGAAACAGCCGGAAAAATTGAAGAGTTAGTGGTGAAACGCGCGAAAGAAACCGTGATCGGCAACGGGCTTGATTCAAAAGTCACGATGGGGCCGTTGATTTCACAAGCGTCAAAAGATCGCGTGAAGGGGATGATTCAATCTGCACTGGATGAAGGTGCTGAAATTTTAGTTGATGGTCGTAAAGACGTTGATCATTTGCCGGGTTACTTTTTGAATACGACCGTGATCAAGGGAATCAAACCTCACATGACGATCGCCAAAGAAGAAGTGTTTGGTCCGGTGGTCTTGCTTGCCGAGAGTGATACGTTTGATGAAGCAATTGCATGGTTGAATTCATCACCATTCGGAAATACCACTACATTGTTCACGACGTCAGGCGCAGCTGCCCGTAAATTTTCGTACGAAGTGGAACCAAGCATGATCGGGATCAATATCGGTGTGCCTGCCCCTATGGCATTCTTCTCGTTTGGTGGCACCAAAGATTCGTTTTTTGGTGATGTGAAAGCACATGGTAAATCATGTGTAACATTCTTTACCGACACCAAAACCACGATTGAACGCTGGGGAAGTGATTCCAGTATCTGGAGTTCTGGGCAAGGCAAGTAGGGCATTTTTACTAATTCAACGATAGGGATGGGGCAAATTTCCGCTTGCTTCATCCCTCTTTTATTTTAACGCGGATGTAGATGAGGCACGTATCCTGCAATTTCTTTTTCACTTCTATGAAGGGGAAACATCATGGATAAAAATCGCATCAAGATTATCGCTCTCGTCATCTCAATTTTTTTCATCGTTCTCGCTGAAATTAATCAGCGCAACAATGGCATTTTATTTTTAGAAAAAGATCAGCCTTTTAGTCTGAGAGAGGGCCGACGATGAGTCGCAAATCAATCAATAAATCAGTGTTCGGTCTTTATGAATCGCTTGCAGAAATTCAACAAGCGATTCACGGCTTGAAAGAAGCATCGTTTATCGAAGAGGATATTTTTGTTCTCGCCTCCCAAAGCAGACCGAAGGGAGGCTTTGCCCATGTGCGTGGCTCGAAAGCGCCTGAATGTGCACTTTTGGGTGTGGTTACAGGCGGCATGGCCGGTGCGATCATTGGTTGGTCATTTGGTGCTGGAGCTTTCAATGCGGCAGTGCCCTTCATGTTTGCGTTGGCAGGCATGGGTTTTTTTGCGCCGGTTTTTGGCGTCTTGGGAGCGCTCATCGGACTTGCGTTTCCTGAATATAAGGCGAGGCGTTTCCAGGGCTCACTGAAAAATGGTGGGGTCCTGATGTCGGTGCACGTCGATGATCCGTTTCGAAAAAAGAGAGCTAAAGAGATTTTAAAAAATTCAGGAGCAAGATTCATTTCGGTTGGAAGAGAAGTGAGTTCCGGGATGGGGTGGACGGGTTCGAGAAGAGTGATGGTTGCGACGAAAGCTTGACGGATGCGCTGTGTATATTGTCCAAAATTCATGACGGATGCGCCGAATTGCCTTCGCGCTTGACACGACCTTGACGTGTGGGTTCTCATTTAATTAATCAGGATGATTGCAGTATCAATAGCATAATCAAAGGAGATGAGTATGTGGTTAATTGAGAAGTTTAATGAGGGTGGAGTATTCATGTACTTCATTTTTATCTTCGCCGTTCTTTCTTTCGCGCTTATTATCGAGCGTTATTTCACACTTTTTAAAAAGGAAATCGAGCCGAAATCGACATTCAGAAATAACCTTCTGAATCATATTTCGAATGGTGATTTCAATGCGGCGATTCGCTTCAGCGAAAATCAGAATAATTCTGATAGCGCATCCCTTGCTCGCATTGCAAAAATCGGTTGCACATTGCGTGCGCAAGGCGCAGGCGATGAAGAAATTCAAGCGCGTATGGACGAAGCTCTTTCCAATGAAATTCACAACATTGATCGCAATACCGGATTCCTCGGAATGTTCGGCAACGTGGCAACTCTTCTTGGGTTGCTTGGAACGATCACCGGTATGATTCATTCATTCGCTGCAGTAGCGAGTGCAAACCCTGCAGATCGTGCAACCATGCTCAGCCGCGGTATTTCTGAGGCGATGAACTGTACTGCATTTGGTCTAGTGGTTGCGATTCCTGCATTGGTTGCTTATGCGGTTTATCAAAACAAGACTGATCGTCTGGTTTCTAAAATCACCGGCATGACCAGTGAAATCTATCATGATCTTTTGTTCCTCACTTCGAAGAGCCCGGTTCAGGCAGTATCAAACAAGTCTCGTACCGAAGCCCATCCGATGAACTAATCGTTCGTCAGGAATAGCCAGGAAATAAAAGGGGGGTATCATGGCGGGTGTATCAGGTGGTGGTTCATCATTCGGATCGGGACGGAAGCGTTCCTTGGACGCAGAGATCAATCTCGTTTCGTTCATCGATCTTCTTTCCATGTGCATTTGTTTTTTGTTGATGACAGCAGTGTGGACGCAATTAGGTTCTGTTCAAGTGAAGCAGTCGAACGGAACGGAAGCGGCCGCGGTCAGCAAAGATAAGAACGTTGACCTTGAACTCAAGTTCACCGGTGCGCAAGAAGCGGTCATCACGCTTAAAAAATCTGGAAAAGTAGCCAAAAACATCAAAATTTCGGCAAAAAACATTGCGGCAGTCGGCACCGAACTTCAGGGGCACTTGCAGGGTATTCGTCAAGAATTGTCCCGTGAAGGCTTGAAAGTAAATTCGGTGTTTTTGACCGCACATGAAAACGTCGACTACGGTTCGATGGTTGCGATCATGGATTTATTCCGCAAGAACGAAATGTCAAATATCGGAGTCGTCTATGCAAGTCGGTAGTCAGATCATTGTACCCGGTAGATTTCAAAAACACCTCGTTGCCAGACAGCACGCGAAGAGAAGTGCCAAGCGCACGATTCTTCTCGCGCTCTCTTTGACCTCGATGGTCGACATGTTCAGTCTTTTGGTGATTTTCTTACTACAGACGTTTTCGACATCTCCTGAAATGTTGATGGTGAGCAAGGAAGTGAAGCTTCCGGTTGCCCAATCCGGACGAGAGATCGTTGATGCTCCGGTACTTGCCGTTACCAAAGAAGGTGTTTTTCTTGATCAGAAGCTCATCGGTCAGGTCGATCAGGTTTTGCAGAATCCGGACGGGTTCATGGAACGCCTGAAAAATCTTCGCGAACTTTGGCAGAAAACCCATCCACAACAAAAGTTCACCGGTGAAATGAATCTTCAAGCGCACAAGGAAATTTCAAGTGCGGTAGTGGCGAAGATCATGGGCATGTTGCCGACTCAGAACTATGATTCGATCCAACTGATCGTGACTTCCGGAGGAAATTAACGGTATGAAAAAGGTGATTGCGGCAGGGGCGTTGTTTTTCTCCCTTACGCCTGCTTTTGGTAGTCGAATCGTGATTGATGAATTGCGCAAGCTAAAGGCTTCTCTTCCGGTGAATGACCCGTCCCGAAAAGAAGTGACCTTGCGACTGGCTGACCGTCTTGCTGATGAGGCTTTGATCGGCAAAGACAAGGCTCCGTCTCAGGCCGAAGCAGATCGACTCGAGGCAATCAATCTTTATCAGGAATCGCTCGTTTTTCGAAGTGGTGAAGCTCAGGTCAAGATCAAGTTCCAATTGGCGCGTTTAAAAGATTCAAAAGAACTTTTCAAGGAAGTCAGCGAAAGTTCGCAGACCAAAGAATTGAAGCGCGAATCTTTTTTACGTCTTGCCGAATTCTCAGAAGCGGCATCCAAAACTTCAAGTGAAGCGGTTGGTTATTACCGTCAAGCTCTTGCACTTTGCGAGGGAACCGACAGTTGTTCTTATTCCCATTATCGACTTGCATGGCTTGAGCGTAATCAAGAGAAATTGCCGTTGGCGATTGAAGAAATGAAACAGGCTCTTTGGGATTCCAAAGGTCAGATTCGTGATGAAGCACTTCGTGACTTGGTGAGTTTCATGGGCCTCGCTCCAGATCAGGTTGACCCAAGCATCGCTTATGTCGATCAGTTGAGCGCAAAGTTGAATCGTCCGTCATTGTTGAGTGATCTTGCTTACGCTTATTTCTCTTCGGGCTCAAAAGCCGCCGGAGTGAAAGTACTCGCCTTGACTCACTCTCGCGCACCTACGCTTTACAGTGAAATGCGCTTGATGGAGGAATACTACGGACTTCGCCAATGGGATCAGTTCCGTGGTGTTTTGAGCGAATTTCAAGCTTCGGTTCTTGCCCCGGTGACCCTTTCAGAAAAAGAGTTGATCGAAGTTGAAAAGATCGGTCGTCGTCTTGCAACGCAACTTGATGGTGAGCGCACCAGTGATGCAACTCGTTTTGAAGAATTCAAAAAATTCACCCTTTCCTATCTTGAATTGTTTCCGCGTTCTTCTGATTCGGCAAAGGTGATGGAAGGTCTGATTGCGGCAGAAAAAGATCAAGATGCAAAGCTTTTGCAATTGAAGTCATGGCTTGCTGATGCCCGTTATCAGTTGAAGGCTGCCGATGAGGTGCGACTTCGCGAACTTCGCGCTGCCATTGCGCAAAAAACGGCTGAACACGATGGTTCAAAAAATGCAGTCATCATTGAAGAGATGGATGCATTAATTGCCAAAGGCGGATCAAAAAATCGTGAATATCGTTACCTCCGTGCCCGTGCTGCTTATGCAATGAAGAATTTTGCGATGGCGGCCACCGAGTTTGAAGGTTTGGCGAAGGTGCAGGGTGAGCCGGATGCGTATGCCGTGCAAAGTCAGCATTTGTTACTTGATATTTATAATCAGCAAAAAGATCTGGGCAAGCTTGCCATTCAGGCAAGGCTTTGGACTGAAAACCCTGAATATCAGAAAACTGCAAAAATTTCAGGTGATTTGAAAGAAATGAATCAGATTGCCGAACAGGCTGGTTTTGAAATGGCAATTACCAAGGGTGAAACACCGGAAGCGCTTGATCAGTTT
>CALPVV020000064.1 GCA_943327105.2 Nitrosovibrio sp. Nv4 | reverse complement strand
TCCATGAATGACCAAGCGGGCATCTAGAAGGTCTTCCACTCCATTGACCCGGGTTACTCCGTGTGGGTAGCGGGGATCGAAAACAACCAGACGATTTTCAAGAGGTTCAATTTTCTGAATCAATTGTGCTGTTTCATCTGATGAGTTCGAGTCAAATTGCCGAAAGTAATTCAGAAGCTTGCCCTGGGACAGGAAAGTTTCGCCTCCTGAAAAACGGCGTTTTCTCCAAGGGGTCAGTGAATAGACAAAGCTCCAGGGGCCATGTGGCACATCTGAATGCATATCCTGGTAGCAATCATTCACATAAGCACTCAACCAAGGGTGTGAAATCATCTGGCAGCCTAAATTTTTTCTTCCCCATTGAAGCAAGTGATTCAAGAAAGGCGTGAATAGGGCGTCACCAAAAAAATCCTGAGCTGGTGTTCTGAGTAGTCGGTATTGCTCAGGAACATTCCAGTAATCCCAGCAAAATCTTCCAGAATGGGCATGAAGCGGATTTTTGAAGTTATTCTCAAAGTGTGCGCGCATCTTGCGATGGCCTGAATAAAATGAATCTTCGATGTGTACAGACTGTCGGGTGTGTTTTTGGAATTGGATGTTTTTCATGGTTTTTTAAAATTTTCGACGCTACAAATGAACTATGCAAGCACAAAAACTTTTTTCAATTCGCACGCTATGGATCATTCTTTCTTCAATGATCGGTTGTTTGATTCTGGGTACAACTCTCGCGCCGAAATTGATCAACTGGTATGCATCACCCTTTCTGCCGCAGGGGGCTTCTGGTATTTCTTGCGCGCCATCTATTGATTGGGCGATGGAAAAATACCTTTTTTTTCAGCTGACCTCACTTTTAATCGGTGTGATTTCCGGAATTTTGATTGCTTGGTTACTTCGAAAAAAAGATGCATGAGTGGCAACTGATTAATTTTTATGTGTTTTTTGTGTAATAATCAGTAAATGAATTCACTTGAGTCTAAGTTATTGAAATTTTTACAAAACAATGTTGACTTTTGTGATCGGGAATTGTAGTATCGCCTTCAGAAAAAAATTTTTGGAGGAAAATATGTTCAATCAATCTCAAACCCGTAACTTGCTCGGTTCACTTTCACTTTTAGTGTTGGTAACCGCTTGTGGAAAAAACATGAATCTAGCTATTCCGGCTGATTCGCTCGATTCTGGTAATCAAAAACTCGGAGCAACTCAAAAAAAGAGTGCTGATGGAAAAACCGTTTCCAATGCCGGAACTGCTGTTTCATCTGCTGCTGATGCAACCGATTCTGAAGGTAATGTTGTCAGTAATTCTATTGATAGTGGTTTGACGATTGATGCAAACAACAACGTAGTCATTCACGGAATCGTTGCTGATCAGCCGTACATGAATAAAACCAGTGTTCTTCAGCCACTTTCTGAAGCTGATGTGGCTGCGCTCAGTAAAAAAGGCATTACCCTTGACCGCGCTGATCGTGATCAGAATGAGCGCAAGACTGCGCGAGTGCTGTTCAAAATGCTGCCACGTGAATTATTGGCTAGCGCAACCAAAACAGAAAAGACCCCTGTATTGGATAAAAAAGGCAAGCAGAAAAAAGATAAAAAAGGAAAACTGGTATTCAAGGAAAGCAGCTCTACTTCAGGTGGTGCGCTTAAAATGACCTTGATCATCAACAAAACCGACAGTGATCTTGATTTGAATAATTTCAAAGTTTGCATGTTCAAGGACATGGCGACCGATCTTTGCCGTACCCATGAAGAACTTTTGGCAAAAAGTGCTTACGTTGGTGATGTCAATGATGATAAAGAACTCAAGGTCGACATGATGAAAGCATTTGATCTTACCGCGGATAGCGTGTTCACCTACGCAGCTAAAATCCGTCTCAACACTGAAGCGGTTACTTTTTCACCTTACTACCGTAAATTGAGACTGTCTTTCCAGGGTTTGAACACTGCGGTTGGCGCTCAGTTGGTGGTGGAATCATCGGCTTCAACAGGTGCAGCGATCCCTGCTGATTACAATGAAGCGATTCTTGAGAATGTATCGCCAAGTGATTTGATTGCTTCCAAAATTCAGTAGTCGATAATAAATTCATACTAAACGACGCGCCTGCCGAACCATGTTCGGGGGCGCGTATGTGTTTCTGGACCAATGTAAGAAAATTGTCACTTTTGCCGGTTTTGTTCATGATGACCGGTTCTTCTTTTTCCGTTGCTGCGGTGATCGACCGAGCCGGGTTTCATGTCACCGTTGAACCGATCATTGGTTATGAGTGGACACAAGTGGTGACACCAAGTGTTCGGACACGTGGGATGTTGGTTTATGGAGGGCGATTTACGGTGGGACATAAATTTCTTTCAGGTGAAGGGGAGTATACCCAAGGCACCACCAATGAAACATTCCCAACAATTGACCAAAACTTAAAAACCGATAAGCAAAATGCCCGTTTGGGACTTCGTACGTCCAAATCAGTCGGACCATTTCTTGATTTTTTGTTTCGAGCAGGTGGGCAAGCATCTAAAACTCAAATCACTACAACAACCATATCAACCGCCACGAGTTTGACTGATAGTCCTGATTGGGAAATACACCCTTATGCAGGTGCAGGTATTCAAGGAAATTTAGCAGGATTTATTTCAATTGCCTTGGAAGCTACCTATCTTTTTCGTAATCTTAAAGACTGGTCAGGCAATGATGTTCAGACGTCGGCTTCGGTGAAGATTCAACTTCCTCGCTAACTGAAATCTGCGTCATTTCCGAAAGGGTTAGTGATGCTAAAACGTTTATTGATGGAAACTGATTTTGAAAAATTGAAGAACCTGGTTTCCAAGGTTGAAGATCTAGAGATCATGGAAATCCCTGGTTTTGATGATCGTTTAAGTCGATTGCCAGTTGATTTGAATTCTGCCGGTTTTGATCGTTGGGGATTGCATCCAGAGTCTCTTCGTAGGTTTGCTCCCTTCATGTACATCCTTTACAAAAAATATTTTCGAGTTGAAGCCACTGGTTTTGAAAATATCCCCGATGGACGCGTACTTTACATTGGCAATCATGGCGGACAAATTCCACTCGATGCAATGATGGTTGGATTGTCATTGTTGTTGGAATCCGAACCTCCTCGTATTGCGCGTGCAATGGTTGAAAGATGGGTTCCGACTGTCCCATTTGTAAGTAGTTTGTTCACTCGCATTGGCGCCATGATCGGTGACCCCAACAATTGTCGTGAACTTCTGCAACACGATCAATCGGTTTTGGTTTTTCCTGAAGGTGCGCGTGGCTCTGGAAAATTGTATAAAGATCGCTACCAGCTGCAGCGTTTCGGCACGGGCTTCATGCGTCTCGCACTGGAAAGCAATGCTCCCATTGTTCCTGTTGCCGTGATCGGAACGGAGGAGACTTATCCGAGTATTCACAATTTCAAGCAACTGGCAAAACTATTGGGAGCTCCGTATTTTCCAATCACTCCGTTTTTCCCGTTATTTGGTCCGTTGGGGTTGGTACCGTTGCCATCAAAAATCACCGTACGTTTTGGTAAACCGATTTATTTTGAAGGCAAAGAAAATGAACCGGAAGAGTTAATCCGAGAAAAAGTCCAAAAAGTGAAAGAGGCTCTGCAAAGTGAAATCAATGCGGGTCTTGAAATTCGTGGGGACAAGATTTTTTCAGGGGCAGCGAAATGATCGATTCAAAAAAAACGACTAAACCTAAAATTCTGATCACCGGGGCTTCCAGTGCAATCTCAAGATTGGTAGCAGGTGCACTTTCTCCTAAGTATGATCTGGTCGGTGTTGATCCAAGGCCAGCTCCAAGAGATTCGCATTTTCCCGGCGAGTTCGTTGTAGCCGATTATCACAGTCGTCGGCTAGATGAAGTTTTTCAGAAATATCAGTTTGAAGCAGTCATGCATCTTGGCCGTATTCGGGAAAGTCAGAAGTACTCATCACAATACCGCTTTCAAATGAATGTCATCGGTACGCAAAAGCTTCTTGAACTTTGCAAACAGAATCAGGTGAAAAATCTGATTGTTCTCAGTACCTATCACGTTTATGGCGCTAACCGCTTGAATGCGCTTCAGCTGACAGAGGAATCGCCGTTGCGTGCTTCGCAAAGTTTTCCAGAATTGGTTGATGCCGTCGAGTTGGACCATGCAGCGACCACGTTCATGTGGAAGAACCGTGAAATCAGAACTACGGTTCTGCGACCGACAAACGTAATCGGCAAGCACATTCGAAATACGATTTGCTCTTTGCTTCGTTCGGGGCTTTGTCCGAAAATTTTCGGTTTTGATCCGCTCATGCAATTCATCGATGAAAAAGATCTTGCTCGTGCATTAATCCTTGCGCTTGAGCAGCCTCAGGCTGGAGTTTTCAATGTTGCCGGTGAGGGTGTGATTGCTTATTCGCATGCGATTCGCCATGCAAATGCGGTGATTGTACCTTTGCCTCCATTTATTTCTTCCGGGCTGGTTCGACTGGTGGCCGAAATCAGCAAGATGAACCTTCCTCCTTATTTGATGGAGTTTTTCAAGTACCCTACCATCATCAATGACGATGCTTTTCGATTGAAATTCGGTTATCAGCCGAAGGTGAAGACAGTGCAAAGCCTGAAGAATCTGGGTACCCCGGCAGATCGTAGATCTTTGATCGCTCAAGCTAATTTGGATGAGTCGGTCTAGTGTGTTAACTTATTGAAATTGCATGCAAAAAGCAGTAACTTCAATTTTTATATTAAATTAATTTAATTGTGTAAAATCAATTCATTTCGTGTTATACCCGACACGTGAAGATCGATCAGTTATCACTCATTTTGCTTCTTTTGCTTGGTTCCGCATGTGGAACCCGGTCTGAAGTTCAAGTTTCAGATGGTGTGAAAAGAAATCCCCTACCAAGTGCAGAACGAATCGAGGCTGCAAAAAAAGGCAAATTGACCTGCGCTTTTTCTGGTGAATGCGAACCCGCGCTTGCGATGATTTCAGTCGCCACCTCTGAGGGCGTTAGTCGATGTAGTGGTGTATTGATCTCTGAAGACGAAGTGCTGACCAATGATCACTGTCTTGGAACAGGTGTCGAAACCGAAGATGATTGCAACGAATATGTATTTGTTCATTTTACCAATGAACAAAACAGAGGCTGTTCGAAAATCAAATTTCGATCGCATCAGCAGGGCGCCCATTCAAAAGACTATGCGATTATAACGCTTGATCGATCTGTAAAGGATCGAAAGCCGATGCGTATCTCTAAACGCGGCTTTTCAAATCGTGAAAAAGCGGTGATTTTTCGGGTGCAAATGACTGAAAACAATTCAGGGCAGGAACTCGATGGAATTCAGAATCGAATGATTTGCTCATCAAGTCATGGCACCGTTGTGTATTCCACTGCAAATTCAGCGCTGGTGCCGGTGATGTCATTTGGTGATTGTCCTGTGAAAGAGGGTAACTCCGGTTCACCGATCTTGAATTCCAATGGTGAGGTCGGGGCAATCGTTCAGGCCAATCTTGCACTCAAGCCAGAACTTTCCGATCGCATTGAGAGCTTCCTGCTCGATAAAAACTATGGGGAAGTCGCTCTAGGTACCCAGACCCAATGCATGAATTTCATTTCCTCATCCACGGCAGGCTCTTGCGGAAAAGAATTGCCGATTCCAGATTTGGTTGATCTTGATTCTTATTTCAAGGAATACAGTTTTCAAAACAGAAATCTTCCGATTATTCCTTATAATCTTGGTTGGCTTGAATTTGGTGGTAAATCAGCAGGTTTTAAGAATTTTGTGAATCTTCCGAAGTGTTTAACTCCTGGCGAGGCTCGTATCAGAGGATTGAAATTCATTTCTGAAATCGTATCTTATCGTCAGGGACTCAATCATTTCCTTCAATCCGAATGGAGACCCCTTTACGGCCAGGGAGAAAAGCAAACCGTGTTTGAACGTGATCCGTTTGTTGGAAGTGGTATTCCTAAATCAGTAAGCTTCACCAGTAAAGATATCGGCCAGATTGCGTTGCCAGTTTGTTTGAAGCGCTAATTAGCCATTTATTTTTTTACAGATCATGCAAGTATGACCGTCACAGCCCCGTGCTGAACAATGTTCGCGACCATAAAAGATGATTTGCAGGTGAACATCATGCCAGGTTGAAATGGGGAACAGCTTCTTCAGATCGGTCTCGACTTGTTCGACATTTTTTCCGGGTGAAAGTTTCCAGCGTTTTGCAAGTCGATGAATGTGGGTGTCGACCGGAAAAGCAGGATGCCCGAAACATTGGGTCATGACGACGCTTGCTGTTTTGTGTCCCACGCCTGGAAGCGCTTCCAGTTCTTCAAAGGTATCAGGCACCCGGCCATCGTACTTTTCGACAAGGATTTCCGAAAGTTTTTGAATGTTCTTCGCCTTGGTCGGGGCAAGTCCGCACGTTTTGATGAAGTCTAAGATTTCTTCAGGTGTCAGTTTAGCCATTTTCTGAGGCGTAGGTGCTTTTTTAAAAAGGGCAGGGGTCACGATGTTCACGCGTGCATCCGTGGTTTGTGCTGAGAGCAAAACTGCGATCAATAGGGAGAAATCATCGTAATGATCCAAAGGTGGTTTTGGATCAGGATAAAGGCGTGCAAGTTCTTTTAGAATGTACTTTGCACGCTTTTCTTTTTCGGCAATGGTGAGTGCCATCTTATTTGAATTCGATTGGAAGTTTTTGCCAGCATTCAAAGTAGTTTTCTTCGAGAAGTCCCGGCTTCTTCAATGCTTGTTCTGTAGGGGCGAACGGATAATGGCTTTCCCACATGAATGCCATGGTGTTTTCATAGCGTTGAGGTTTTAGCTCGGCTGAAGTTGCTTTGATGTAACCATCGGCGTCTGGACCGTGACCGGTAAAGCAGTTGTGCAAGCTTGCGCCACCTGGCTTAAACCCCTCTTCTTTTGCATCGTATGCGCCGGTAATCAAGCCCATGAATTCATTCATCACATTGCGATGATAATAAGGAGGTCTGAAGGTGTGTTCTGCCACCATCCAGCGAGGAGGAAAGATCACGAAGTCTATATTCGCGGTTCCGGCAACCGCACTTGCAGAAGTCAGTACGGTGAAGATCGATGGGTCGGGATGGTCGAAACTCACGCTGTTCATGGTGTTATATTTGCGAAGGTCATAACGGTAAGGTGTCATATTCCCATGCCATGCGACCGTATCAAGCGGAGAGTGCTTGATTGAGGCCTTCCACAATGAACCTTGATAGCGGGTGAGTAATTCGAAATCACCGCTGAGCGTTTCAAAGCTTGCTACGGGCACTTCAAAATCACGAGGATTTGCAAGTCCGTTTGCTCCGATTGGTCCGAGTTCTGGGAGTTGAAACGGGCTTCCGAAGTTTTCACAAACATAGCCTCGGGCATCTTTGCTTTTCAGTTCGATACGAAACTTCATGCCTCGTGGAATGACCCCGATAAAAAGTGGAGAGAGATCCATCATGCCCAGTTCGGTATGAACCGTCATCTCACCGCTTTCAGGTACAATCATCATTTCACCATCGGCATTGTAGGCATATTTTCCATTCATGCTTTGGTTGAATGCATAAAGGTGAATCGCACAGCCAGTGTTGGTCTCATAGCTTCCGTTGATGGAGTAGGTGAAAAGTGAATCGATGAAATCGATTTTTTTTGAATCTGTAGCTTGCGGGTAAGGGTTGAAGCGGAGTGCCTGTGGCGTGCGGATGATCTTGCCGCGTTGAGCGTCGCTGATCCAAGTGGCGTGGCCGACTTCTTCAAATTTGCCCTGAATTACTGATGGACGGATCTTATAAAGCCAGGTTTTCAGATTGCGGTGACGTGGGGCTGTGAATGCCGTACCGGTGAATTGCTCGGCAAACAACCCTAATGGTGCTTTTTGAGGGGCGTTTTGCCCGAGTGGAAGGGCGCCTGTACGGGCTTCTGATTCAAAATGGTTACCAAAACCGTGTTGATATTGCATGCAAACAGATTAACGATTGGCCAGTCTGAAGTCAAATTGAAGACGGTCAGAATAATGGCAGGAGTGATTGATTTTTAAGTGAAATTTGTTTAATAAATGCGTTAAATCTCAGAGAAATCCGCTGTCGCATTCCATACTAAAGATTTTGACCGGACTGGCCGATGAGACTTTGAGGAAATTTTATGGTCATAGTCGGCGCGATAATCGTTCTCGGTTGTGTTCTTGGTGGGTATGTTGCCCACCACGGCCCGCTGGGTGTTTTGATTCAGGTCGAGGAGTTCATCATCATCGGTGGTGCGGCGCTTGGCTCGTTGGTTCTCTCGAATTCTTCGGGACAAATCAAGCACGTGATTCATGCCATTCAGCATGCGCTTAAAAAGAAACCGATCACCAAAGATGAATACCTCCAGCTTCTTCTTTGTCTTTATGAACTTTGCAAAGTGGTCAAGACCAATCCGCTTTCTCTCGAGCCTCACGTAGAGAAACCTGAAGCATCAGAAATTTTCAAGAAGTATCCTGCGGTTCTTCATAACCACCATGTATTGCATTTCATGTGCGATACACTGAAAGTACAGATTTCTTCCCCGATGAGTCCTTATGATCTGGAAGACCTCATGGATAAGGACATGAAGTCTGCGCACGAAGAGGAAACACATGCCGCTCATGCTATCGGTAAGGTGAGTGATGCGATGCCTGGTCTTGGGATTGTCGCGGCGGTTCTCGGGGTGGTCATCACCATGGGTAAGTTGAACGAAGGTAAGGGCGTGATCGGGCAGTCGGTTGCGGCCGCTCTCGTAGGTACCTTTCTCGGAATTTTATTGTCGTACGGATTTCTCGGGCCTCTGGCTACGAAGATCGAAGGCGATATCGCTGATGATGGAAAATACATCGATGTGGCGAAATCGGCTATTCTCGCTCTTGCAAAAGAATGTGCCCCAAAAGTTTGTGTTGAATTTGCTCGTAGAACGGTTCCACCAGGAGCTCGTCCTTCATTTGAAGAAGTAGATAAGGCAACTTCGAACGTCGGTCAGAAAGCAGCATAAGGTTTAAACCATGGCGGATAAGAACAAAGGCATCACGATTGTGATCAAGAAAGTCCAGGGCGGTCACGGTGGCGCGCACGGTGGTGCGTGGAAAGTGGCCTTCGCTGACTTCATGACCGCCATGATGTGTTTCTTTCTCGTGATGTGGCTGATGGGCGCTGATGAAGAAGTGAAGCAGGAAATCGCTCACTATTTCAATCATCCGAATACACCGTATAAAGCGGGCCGTGATCCGCAATCCAAAGCGGTGGTTCCACTCGGTGAGAAAAACGGTGAAGGTGATACCCTGTTGAAGGGAGCCAATGGTGCAATTCCTGAAGATCTGGTTCAATCACCATTACGTGATGTTAAGGATCAAGTTGAACAGAAATTGAGTGATATCGCATTCGGCCTTGAGTTGGATGCCGAAATCGACGAATTGAAATTTTCATTGATCGGTGACGAAGTTTTTGAGGAAGGTAGCACTGAGATAAAGAACGATGTTAAGCCGAAGCTTGATCAAATTGGCAAACTCTTTCAGAAATATCCCGGATACATTCTTGTAGAAGGACATCTAGATAACAAGAAGTCATTGACGGGTGAAGATCCTTATCTTTTTTCGACTGCCAGAGCGATCTCAGTGATGAACTATTTCACGAAGCCTCAAAAAGGTCGTGCCCCTGGTTCCGTGATGGATGAGAATCGCTTCTGTCCTCGAGGAGTGGGTTCCAAGCGTGCATGGAGTGTGAATGGTGGAGATAGCAGCCGCAATCGTCGAATCGAATTTACACTTTCATCCAAGAATGCTTGCACCGAATAATCGATTTTCTCAAGGTTCTCAGTTTCCCGAGACTGAAACCGAACTTAATAAATTTTGAATGATCTTTTTGTGCGGATGGTTCTGTCGGTACGCCAGGTACAGAACTCGTTTTGAGTCTTTTCCGAGAGAAGAGAATTTCACGGTATTTTGCAAGATCGCCGATTGGCTTGCATGGGAAGGCAAAACGGTCGCCGCGTTTGGCGTTGCTGCCACCCATTTTGAAAGTGCAGTGAGATCGTTCCAGTAGACCCGGTAAACCGGTGGCGCCATTTTTTGTCTTCGTACCAGCCATTCATCAACGGGGTTCATCTGTGGTGAAAGAGTTCCCCAAGTCAACTTTGCGAGTGATTCGGGTGAGTCGAGATCAAATTTCGCACCAGGGTGAGTAACGATTCCCCAAGTTTCGGTAAAGATCGGTTTACAGATGAAGTCTTCCAATTCTTCCTTATGCTCCAAAATTCCCACATCCATTCCTGCTTGGAGTAATTCAAAAGAAACGCGCGACAAGGCTGAGATATGTGCTTCAAGTGTGAGTTCGGGGAATTTCGATGAATTTTTGTTCCACCAGGGAAGAATGATTTCACGCATGAAGATCTGCGGTCCGGCAATTCCGAAGTGAAGAGGTTCATCAAGGTGGCGTTTGGCGTTTTGAAGGCCTGAGTTCCAAGCGGTCAGGACTCTTTCGGATACTTTTGCAATTTCAATCGCGCTTGGGGTGGGGGAAAGACCTCGTGGGCCCTTTCGTTCAAATAATTTAATACCGAGATCTTCTTCCAGCTTTTGTAGACGTTTCGAGAGACCGGATTGGCTCAGGTGAAAGCGCTGTGCAGCGCGTGAGAGATGGGGGTCTTGAACAAGGGCTTGAAGAAGGTCTAAATCCTTTAATTCCATAATGGAATAATATTATCACAAAATAACAATATATTTCATATTAGTTTTTTGGCATAAATTAAAGCCATGAAAGCTTTAATTATTTTCGTTACTTTGTTTTTTCAATTTGCACCACTTGCCGTTGCAGCCACTGAGTCAGGTTCTGTTCATACCGTTGAGAAATATATTTCCAATATCCGTGACCGTGTTCGCCAATGTTCCATTCTTCCTTATGAATTCAATGCGAACAATGTTCGTGTTGAACGTTCTCTTCGCAGTCACTGCCCAGAAGTGAAATTGATTGCAGGCAAAGGCGCGCTTCCAGCGGCGAAGATACATGTTGCCGGTCAACAGTTCACGGCTCAATTGATTGAAACTCAATATAGTGACGGTGATTTTTATGACGTTGAAATTCGGAACGTGTTCACCAATGAAATTTTCCGTTTTGATAACGTACTAGCTTATGGTGATATTTTGCTCGGAGTACTTGGTGGTGAAACCAAGGGTGTGAGCACGGCATTTATCACGGAATAAGAAACTTCTTTTTCCAATCTTCTGTAATTCGATGAAAAACCCCGTTTGCTTCCACGCACGGGGTTTTTTTATTTCCATATACAATGGTTTTGACCGTTGTGGTTTTTTCTGAAGTTTCCTCAATCGTTGTTACTAAATGAGCTTCTTGATTGAGGGGTAGCGGTCTTAAATATTTCAATTCAAGCTTCTGGGTCACTGACGGTATGTTTTCATGCCAGACGAGAATTCCCATGACTTCATCAATTAACGCAGCTGTAGCACCACCGTGTACATAGCCAGGAGGTCCCTCAGCGGTCTCTTTGAATCGAACATGCGAAATGAGTTCAAGTGGGTTCTGGGCAATTCGATGTTCGACATTGAACAACACGCTGCCATGTCCTGAAATGAAGCTTTTGTTCCAATTCGGAAATGACGGGTTGATGGGAATGGCTTGCGCAAATCGATCCTTGTGCATAAAGAAATTTTATCATGCAGCTAGGTCTGCTTGGCAGATAAAATCAGATGGGCAGCATATTTTTATATGGTACCATTAGACAATGAGTCAAAAAGCAGGAGCGCTCTTTATTTTTATCACCATTATGCTCGATACCATAGGGTTGGGAGTGGTGATTCCGGTATTGCCTGATCTTCTAAGACGACATGTCCAATCAGAGTCAGATGTTTCGGCTTACTTCGGATATTTCATTTCGTTGTTTGCTCTGATGCAGTTTCTTGCTTCTCCGGTATTAGGCAAGCTTTCAGATAAATTGGGCCGAAAACCGATTTTGCTTTTTTCTTTGCTTTTCTCTGCCGCGGGCTATTTGATGATGGCTTATGCCCCTAATTTAACCGTTCTTTTTTTGAGTAGGATCGTTTCAGGCATTGCCGGAGCGAGTTTTTCCGTGGCGACTGCTTACGTTGTTGACGTGAGTAATGATGAAAACCGTGCCAAGAATTTTGGAATGATCGGAGCTGCTTTTGGACTGGGCTTTATTCTTGGGCCTGCTATCGGCGGATTATTGGGTTCGACGCATCAGGATTATCCATTTCTGGTTGCAGCCGCTTTTACCGGGTTGAATTTTATTTATGGATGGTTTGTCTTGCCTGAATCATTGGCACCAGAAAAGAGAAGGCATGATTTTGCACTTAAAGACCTGAATGCTTTCGCGTCTGTTTTGGCGATTTTGAAAACAAGAGGCATTCGTACCCTGGTCTGGGTGTATTTATTGTTTAATATGGCGGGAATGGTTCATCCTTCCTGTTGGTCATTGTTCACACGTAAAAAATTCGATTGGTCACCAGCTCAAATTGGAATCTCGCTGACCATTGTTGGAATCATGAGTGCTATTTCTCAGGGATGGTTGACCCGAGTGTTCATTCCAAAGCTTGGTGAGTGGAGAGCAGCTACCATTGGAGCATGGGGGCAGGCACTTTCGTTTTTCCTTTTTTCAATTTCGATGAGTGGAACCATGCTTTACGGTGTCTTGGTTCTTTCTTCCCTTTTTTGGATTGGTCAACCTGCCTTGCAATCCATCATCAGCAAATCAGCATCGCCTGAAAAACAAGGTGAGTTGCAGGGATCGTTGAATGGTTTGGCGAGCTTGACTGCCGTCGTTAGCCCTTTATTTGCCACTTCACTCTTTTCTAAATTTTCAGAATCACAAGAGCATCCATTTGTCGGGGCACCCTATGTTTACGGCTCTTTTTGTTTTTTATTGTCGGCGTTTTTGATTACGAACCGCTCTAGAAAAATCAGTGAATGAAGCTCAATCGCACCATCATTCAATTAGGCATTATTTCTTTTTTTGGCGATATATCAAGCGAGATGCTCTATCCGATTACTCCGATTTTTCTG
>CALPVV020000063.1 GCA_943327105.2 Nitrosovibrio sp. Nv4 | reverse complement strand
AGTGATCAAGCAAACGTCCCGGAGTCGCTACAATGATGCGATACCCTTTTTGAACATTGCGAACTTGATGTTGCATCGACATTCCGCCGATGAGGTTCACCACGCGAATGTGTTTGCAAAACTGAGTCAACGATTCGATCACTTCGGTGATCTGTATGGCAAGTTCACGAGTTGGCGCCAGGATCAAAGCGGTTTGGTCTTTGTTCTTCAGAAGCGTTGCCAAAATTGGAATTGAGAATGCCGCCGTTTTACCTGTACCGGTTTGGGCACAACCAATGATGTCTTGTCCGGTAAGGGCTACAGGAATCGCTTGAGCTTGGATGGGCGTAGGAGTCGTGAATTTCATCTCAGCCAAGGCTTTTTGAATCGATTCGGATAGTGCAAGTTCTTGAAAAGTTTTCATAAATTTCGTTGATTCTAGCACGCATTGCGCTAAATGTCATAAAAATTTATTTTTTTAGTCAGGAATTATTGAAAACCCAGAACAAATCATAACTACATGTTATTTATTGATTATTATTTATCTAGATCTGATCCAGATCAAGTTCTCTCAGTTTTTTCGAACCCATCGCAACCAAGGCCACGGTAATCAGGGTCATGGTTCCGCCAAAAATCACTGACGGAACTGTGCCGAGTAATTTTGCCGCAACACCCGATTCAAACTGGCCGATCTCGTTTGAAGAACCGATAAAAATGGCATTCACCGAGGCGATTCGACCACGCATGGCTTCAGGAGAGCACAATTGCACAACCGCAGAACGAATCACCATACTGACCGCATCGAGTGCGCCACTCAGTGCCAGCGCAAACATCGACAACCAAAAGTTGGTAGAAAAACCAAAGATCAAAATACTGACCCCGAAACCAAACACCGACCAAAGTAAAGCCGACCCGGCATTTTTAGAGAATGGTTTTCTAATTAAATAATAACTCATGAAGATCGCACCGAACGCAGGTGAAGCACGGAGCCACCCCAGACCATCGGGCCCCATGTGTAAAACTTCAGCGGCGTAAATCGGCAACATCGCCACTACCCCACCAAATAGAACAGCGAACATGTCGAGACTCATTACCGACAGCAAAACCGGGTGTTTGAAAACGAATTTCACTCCGACTAACAGTTCATGCAAAAGTGCCGGATTTTTTGCCTTCACTACTTTCGGATGTGCGTAATCAATCATCAGTACGCAAGCAAAGGCGATGATCAGGAAAAACATGGCCATCCGATAGGGAAGCACATACCCCTGAACGGCAAGCAGCAAACCTGCGATGCCGGGCCCGATCACCATGCCGCCCTTGAATGCGATCGTCGTAAATGCTGAAGATTTTCTGATTTCATCTCGATTTACAATACGAGGAATCACGCTGTTCGCAGCAGGACTGGTGAAACTTCGTGCAATCCCGGTCAAGATCGCCGCAACAAATAGATGCTTCGGTTCTTTAGCCATGCTGGCAAGCCACAATGAACCGAAACTCAGCACCAGCGTCATCCGATAAAACTTCAATGGATTGAACTGATCTACCAACCAACCCGAAACCAAAGCCAAAGAAAGCGCGGGGCCTGCTTCGGCTAGACCAATCAAACCAAGTTGTAGCGGGTCATGAGTCAGGTCGTACATTTGCCAGCCCATGAGAACGGCCTGAATCTGCGTGCCCATGACAAACATAAAGCGCGCGATGACCAACCAACGAAAATTAGGATTCATTTATTTGCTTTAATCTTTCTTGCAATCGAGGCTTTCTTGCCAAGATTCGGCATTGGGGTCGTTGAAGTCTGCAGCAATGAACTGACTTAGCTTCAAGACTTCATTCACGTCATCAAAGAAGATACCGAACTCTCGATTGCGCGACAATGCCATATCTGAACCATTTACCGATCCAACCCAAGCGCGGTTGCCATCGACTACGATTGCCTTCGAATGAAGATAGGCACTATAGCCACGAATTCGAATCTGCTTGGTGAACATGCGAGATCTGATCCCTACCGAATCGAATGACTTGAATGTGTTTTTCCAAAGCGTGATCGCATCTTGATCTTTCACCGGATCAGGCTTGCTGAAGGTGCAAATACTATTCACGACCACGAAGACATTTACTCCCGACTTTGCAGCCGCGATCAGCGCCGCATTGACCTCTGCATTTTTCAAATACTGATTTTCAATGAGGATGGTCTTCTTTGCCGATCGAATGAATTGAGTGATCGGGTTCAACGAATACGGACTGACCGTTACACGCTTTGCGAATGGCTGATTCAAAATGTTCAAAAGTTCATATGGCTTACTATTGAAATCAGCATCAAACACGGCAGTCAGGGTTTTTAAAATATCCGTATCTATAGTCAGCATGGTATAGTCACGATTACAACGCGACAGCATTCCACCCTGTGGCACGCCTTCCGGGTCGCAAAGATTGGTCGGATTAAAATTACCCGTACTGATCAAAGCCTTTTGACGATCAACAATGACCATCTTTCCGTGCTCAAGACATCGGTATTTTCCGGGTCCGCAAAATTCGTGATGAGCGAAGGGAATATAAAAACCGCCCTTTGCACGTACTTTTTGAATGAATTCTTTTTGAACTTTGCAACTGACCGTATCACCCGCATAAATCACGCTGAACACGGGACACTTGCTTCCGACTGATTCGGATTCCTGAATCACTCGAACCTTCACCCCCTGATCCATGACTTTTAAAACAGCTGCCTGGACACGGGTATCTTGAATTTCATAAATTTCAATGTCTAGAGACGAACGGGCGGTGAGAATAAAATCAACTACGGGGGCAAACGAAGCATTTTCATAAAATGCTTCAGTCTGAACGGCATGGGCTGTTAAACAAAAAACCAAAACACCGATTGATGACGCAATCTTTAACAACAACCTCATGATGACCCCTTACCGCCATAGTAGAGGTGCCGAATCGAAAAACACAAGTGAATGACCGTCAAAAATTTGTGGGTCGGTTATTACCGATTCTAGAGATGACTTGGGTAGGCAGAATCTGCCCATTCATTGATCTGGCCCTCATCCCGATAAGAATGGTGAGGACGGATTCTCATGAAGAAATACCAACTTTTTGGATTAAAAACATTACTCGTATTGACAGCGCTTACGGGCCTGCAAGGATGTCGCTTCGGCAATCATTCCGAAACAGTGGTGCCCATGAAAAGCCCCAGTACTTATAAATCAATCGAGTTCTTTTTTACCGCACCTAAAACATTCACTACCCGAGTGATCTTAAACAGCCTCAGTGGGCCAGATATGGTGATTCATACCAATAGTGCTGCATCTTTGGCCTCCATTCCTTCCAGTATCTTAAGTGCCTTAACCGATCCGGTTTATCTCGCAATCCCCGTTTCTGAAAACAGCCTTCCGCTCTTCAGAGACAACCGCGACACCACCAGCCTTTATACCCAACTTGACAGTGCCGGCAACGTCTCGATGGATTATATTCCTTCAGATGGTCCGTTCATTCTTTGGAACAACCCCAATTGCCTCACCAATTTTGAAATCACCCAATCCGGTACTTTTGACCGCACCAAACCCGGCACCATTCAATATGACGATGGAACCACCGCCCCAGTGGCTGGCGAAATGAAGCTGACCTATACCTTTTCAAGAGTGATTGCCAGCGTGAATGGGGACAACAATTGCGATGACGACCTGAACTATTTAGCGTCCTGCTATAACAATGGTTCAGGCTGCTCGGCTGAGGAACTAGCTTCATCCCGTGCTCTTTTTGACCTTTATGTAAGACAAACCGGAGTACTCAACATCAATGATGCTTCCAAAATCAAAGGTCTGGAATATATCGTTCATTACGAGTAAACTCTCCCGTATATGAGAGCTTCCAATATTATTGTAATTGCTACGACCAACCGCCATAAATTCGAAGAATTTGAAAGTCTATTCAAAAAATACCCTGAACTGACTGTTGCGCCTGTTCAAGATTACATTCGCAATCCTGATAAACTGGCTTTGGTTGAAACCTCATTCGACTATAAAGAAAACGCGATCGCCAAGGCCCGCGCGTGTAACCACGGTTGCCACTACCCTTCTCTTGCTGATGACTCGGGACTTGAAGTCATGGCGCTGGAAGGTCGTCCTGGTGTTCGCTCTGCGCGTTTTGCCATTCCAAAACTGGGTCAGACCCAAGATCAAGCCAATATCAAAAAACTTCTCGAAGAATTGAAAGATGTACCTGCATCGCAAAGAACTGCACGTTTTGTGTGTCATCTTGCCTTGGTCATGGAAGGAACCCTTTTCCAGTCCATTGGAATTTTAGATGGAACGATCGGTTTCGAATCGCGTGGAGTGGAAGGCTTTGGCTACGATTCAATCTTCATTCCCCGAGGAATGGATAAGACTTTGGCAGAACTGACTCCAACGCAAAAAAACAAGGTTTCTCACCGAGCTCACGCTGTTGAGCAACTGATGACTGAAATCATTGCCAAGGAAATCGTGATCGCGAAACCGTAATCGCATCATGAAAGATCCTTGGTTCAAATCAACATTTCAATATGACGTTCTCGGCAAGAGATTAACCGTTCACATCCCGCACGATGTGTTTTCTACCCAGCGTATTGACGAGGGAACTTTACTTTTCCTTGATCATCTTCCTGAGACGAAACCTGAAACCATTCTTGATATGGGTTGTGGCTACGGAGCGCTTGGCTTACCGATTGCAGCCATTTACCCCGAAGCAAGAATCGACATGGTCGATCGCGACCTGCTCGCTGCTGCATGGTCTAAAAAAAATGCCGAAGCAAACTCACTCACGAACGTCAGCGCCTTTGGAAGTCTTGGCTTTCGCGATGTGAATGGCACCTACGACTGGATTCTTTGCAATGTACCGGCGCGCATCGGTGAACCCTTCATTAAAAACCTGATTCATCATGGCTGCGCAAGATTGAAACCGGGTGGAGAACTTCGCGTCGTCGTCATCAATGACCTCATTCCATTGGTCAGTGAGATGAAACTGATCGCGACTGGTCCACGCCACTCAATTTTTGCAATCAAGGCGAATGAATCTTCTGCCGATGCTGTTGCACCTGAATCACTCTATTTGCGTGATCAAGTGAAAGTTACTGATCTTGAATTGGAACGGCCCTTTGACCTTGGCGGAGATGATCAAAAACGACTAAAAACAGGCCTTCCCGTTCTCATTGATTCACTTCCGCGAAAAGCACCAGCCGGACCGTTCAAAGTACTCTGTTTCCGTTCAGGCTATGGTCAGCTGCCGTTGCTTGCACGAAAACGCTGGCCTGAGGCAATGATTACCGCCGTTGACCGCGATCTTCTTGGAACCACGTTTGTAAAACACAATGCCTCACGATTGGGACTTGATGGTGCACAACTTGAAATCAGGGAAGCAGCCCATTTCCCCGATGCATTCGCATCAACTGAAAAATTCAATCTAGTGATCGGCGAACTTTCCCCTTCAGCAGGTGAAACGGTTGCTCTTTCAGAACTGAGTGCTATCGAGGGCCTGCTTGAAAAAGGCGGCGAAGCATTGATTTTGTGTCTGGATAAGATTGAAAAAGACTGGGTTAAAAAATTCACCCTTAAAAGTAAATTGTCGGCTTTCAAAGTGCTGACCCGTGACGGCTATACTGTAATTCGTTTCAGCAAATAATCACTAATAGCTATAGCGATAAAAAAGCCACTTGATGTACTCAATGATGGTGACTCGTACCGCATAAGGATCGCGATGCCAGCCGTTGCGATCAAAGTTTTCGGCTCCAACCGTGAATGAATAAATTGAAACATCGGGCCCGATCGTTTTGCGTAAAATATCGCCAGATCGGCGCATATGATAGCCGGCTGTCACGAGCAGTACGTTTTTCCATTGTTTCTGGCGCTGAAATGAAGTGAAAATTTCGGCATTTTCAAACGTATTGGTGCTCACGTTTTCAAATACTACCTCGTCTTTTTTCATCAGCCTGACCACATCTTTTGAAACGCCTTGTTCGATCAAGGTTTCTTCATTGGCATGAAGGCCCACTCCTGAAAGAAACAATACAGGTCCTTGCCCGTTCACCTTGGCACTCTTCAGCTTTTGCCAAAGGTCAACGGCGACCGGGATCCTGCCCTTTCCGCCAGCCAGACAAAGCACCACATCGATTTTCGAACGATCACGTTCGAAAACGAAGGTGTCTTGATAATCATAGATTTCACCTGATGCAAGCCAGAGCAGAATGACCGAACCGATCACGGCCCCGACCATCAATGAAAACAAGATGGTGAACGACTTTCTCATGAATCAGCGAGCGATGATGATTTCGATCTCAACAAGGACATCTTTAGGCAGACGAGCCACTTCTACAGTTGAACGCGCTGGAAATGGCGCATGAAAAAACTCACCGTAGATTGAATTCACTTTCGGAAAGTCGCCCATGTTCTTTAGGAAGATCGTAGTCTTCACCACTTTATTGAAATCAGCACCAGCTTCTTTCAATACTGCAGCAATGTTTTTCATCACTTGACGGGTTTGAGCCTCAACATCGCCAGTGCCGATGATTTCACCGCTGATCGGATCAAGTGGGATCTGACCTGAACAAAAAACAAAACTTCCCGCGTCGATCGCCTGGGAGTAAGGACCAATGGGTGCCGGTGCTTCTTTGGTGAGAATTTCTTTTTTCATAATCACTTCACTGTCACTTTCTTTGTGTTGTAAACTTCGAACGCGGTGATCGATGCCATGTTCACGATGTCATTCACATCGCTACCACGCTGGAGCACGCACACCGGTTTATTCATGCCGACGAGGATTGGTCCAACGGCTTCAACCCCACCCATGCGCCATACCAGTTTGTAAGCAATGTTGGCTGCTTGCAGGTTCGGGAAAATCAGAATGTTCGCATCACCCGCAACTTTATTGAACGGGAAACTCTCTTCGGAAATTTCAGGCATGATCGCGGTATCAGCCTGCATCTCACCATCAACCACAAGATCAGGGTGACGCTCGTGAATGATTTTCACGGCATCACGAATCGGCTGAGTCGCAGGATGTTCATTCGAACCGAAGTTCGAAAATGAAAGCATCGCCACTTTCGGTTCAATACCGGTTGAAGTCTTCACAAAGTTCGCGGTTGCAACAGCGATGTTCGCAAGTTCTTCAGCATTTGGCTCGACGTTGATTGTGGTATCGGCAAACCAGTAAGTCTTCTTCTTCGTTGCGATGGTATAAATACCGGCAAGAGTACTGCCTTTTTTAGCGCCAATCACCTGAAGCGCAGGCTTCAAGGTTTCCGGATAACTTTGTGCCGCGCCACCGATGGTTCCATCAGCAAGGCCAAGCTCAACCATCATTGCAGCAAAATAGGTGTTTTGTTTCATCAACACTTCGGCATTACCAAGGGTGATGCCCTTGCGTTGACGCTTTTCAAAAAACTTCTGCGCGAATGTCTTGAGGTGCTCGCTTTGAGACGGGCGAATGATCTGCACGCCATCAAGAGCATCGCCAAGTCCGAGACGATCAATCTCGGCTTTGATCTTATCTGGGCTACCGAGAAGAATCGGTTCAGCGATATTCTCATCACGAATGATTTTCGCAGCATGAAGAATTTTCGAATGCTCGCCTTCCGGGAACACGAGTGAAATCTTGCGTCCCATGTCGCGTTCGGCTTTTCTCACTTGTTTCTTCACAAATCGCATCGCAGTGTACGTGAAGCCGAGGAAGCCTTCCAGACTCTCGCGATACTTCTTCATCTCGATTTGTTTTCGTGCAACACCCGAGTCCATCGCTGCTTGAGCTACCGCTGGAGCCACGTAAAAAAGTGCGCGACGGTCGAATGGTTTTGGAATCAGATAGTCTTTGCCGAATTTGAACTGCTGTCCGCCGTATGCGCGTGAAACGTATTCAGGCACATCTTCTTTCGCCAGCTGGGCAAGGGCTTTCACCGCTGCCATTTTCATTTCTTCATTGATCGCAGTCGACATGGTGTCGAGCGCGCCACGGAAAATGAAAGGAAACCCGAGAACGTTGTTCACTTGGTTCGGGTAATCACTACGGCCAGTAGCGATGATCGCATCGCTGCGAACTTCCATGATTTCTTCAGGCAAGATTTCAGGTTCAGGGTTAGCCATCGCGAAAATAATCGGATTCTTCGCCATCTTCGCAACCATCTCTTTGGTCACAATCCCTTTTACCGAAACACCGACAAAAGCATCAGCGCCATCAAGCGCTTCGCCTACGGTACGCTTCGTGGTCTCAACCGCGTAACGTTCTTTATAAGGGTTCATGCCTTCTGTACGGCCTTTGTAGATAACGCCTTTAGAATCGCACATCATGATGTTCTCACGACGAACGCCAAGATTGAGGTAGAGGTTCGCACACGCAATCGCAGCGGCACCACCACCACAGAACACCACTTTTACTTCATCAATTTTTTTATCCACGAGCTCAAGTGCATTCAAGAACGCGGCACTACTGATGACCGCGGTTCCATGCTGGTCATCGTGAAACACAGGAATGTTCAACTTCTTTTTCAGTTCTTCTTCAATGTAAAAACACTCAGGAGCCTTGATGTCTTCAAGGTTGATTCCACCAAAAGTGGGCTCGAGCATTTCACAGGCACGAATCACATCATCGGGGTTGTTTGCATTCAACTCGATATCGAACACATCGATGTCGGCGAACTTCTTGAAGAGAATACCCTTCCCTTCCATTACCGGTTTTGATGCCAATGCACCGATATTACCAAGTCCCAAAACCGCCGTTCCGTTTGAAACCACGGCAACCAGGTTTCCCTTGGTAGTGTATTCGTAAGCAAGATCGGGATTAGCCGCGATCTTCTCGCAAGGTCCCGCAACACCGGGACTGTATGCCAATGAAAGGTCTTTCTGAGTTACAACCGACTTGGTCGGCACAACTTCGACTTTACCTTTTCTTCCGCGCGAATGATATTCTAACGACTCTTCGTAAATTGACATAGCTCGTTCCTTGCAAGATGGATTTTAGGACTTAATTTATTTATGGTAGGTTTAATAACATGAAAACTCAATACTGGCACTCGGCTTTTACCGGCAAGAATTTCAACTTCTTCAATGTAATGATGAATCGTTTGATTCTTGTCGCTTTGTTTTCTTCAACTTCGTCAATTGCACATCCGCTGATTCAATCCTGGCAAAATCGCACTGGGTCAACTGCCGGATTCAGCCTCAACCCGAAGATCAGTTACTTCAACAGCAGTCAAAATTTTGATGCCACCTCAAAAATCATTTTAAATGACAATAATGCAATCGTGAATCGCACTTACTTTGATGTGAATGCATCGTATGGTTTTAACGAGAATCTGTTTATTTTTGCTCGTCTTTCAGCAATTTATACCAGTATATCCACAACCGGCTTGAATAATTTCAGTATATTCGGCTTAAGCGATCAACTCATTGGGGCAGCCTATCGCGCCGTTCATCTGGAAAATGGTACCAGTATCAGTCTTCAGGCCGAAACCACCATTCCTGCTTATTCAAACGACTCTGCAAAAATAAATCAAAGCCCTTTTCTTGGTGACCAAACCTACGACATGACGTTCGGGGCCTTTGCAGAAATTCCAGTGCTTTCAAAACCAACTTATCAATTCTATCTTGATGCGGGAGCCGGCTACACCTACCGATCTTACGGTTACTCGGCTGCAGTACCTTGGAATGTTCAACTCAAGCGCTACCCAGTCAAAGATGGCCTTTTACTTTCACTTGGAGCCCGGGGAAATCTATCGCTTCAAAACGACACTTTGAGCCAATCACTTAGGGACAATGACCGACACACAGGCGCGATCGGAAGTCACCTGATCGGCGGTTTCAACCCCAGCTGGATTCTTGGTCAAGCATCCATCGGCTATCAGGACAAAAACGACATTCAGTATGTCTTGAGCTCAGCTTATCCAATCACCGGAAACAACATCGCCGATGGAATTCAATTCACTCTCGGTATTCAATTTGATTTCGCCCCTGGAAAAGAAAAAGCGACAATCAAAAAACCAAGCACGATCAGCAAAGGTAAATTCGTTCAATACGACCTGATTGCAAAAATCATTTCAACGAACGACCAACTCTATCTAGTAAAAATTGATCAGGGTTCTGATTCCGGCGTTGAAGTGGGTCAAATCTTTGACATCTTCGCTGAAGAAGGTGTGATCGCAAAAGCCAAAGTAACCAATGTAAAAAATGAAGAATCGGCATTGCGTGTGATAGAGTATTTAAAAGAGAAGTCTATCGAGACCGATACAATCGCCAAACGGGTGGTCAAAGACCAATAACCGTTACGAAAGGAACAACAATGCGTAAGGCATTATCACTATCTGTATTTGCAATTTCTTGTTTGTTTTCTTCACTCACCAACAATGCTCACGCAGCTAAGTTTGCGAATCAATTTGTAGAATTCGAACTTCCTGCCGGCTGGGTTTGTCTTCTTGAAGGGGCCGAATGGGTTTGTCAAAACCAACAAGACCCATCGAAGAAAAAAGATGCGATCATCGTTCTCGCTGCGAAAATTCAAGGCGACCAGGACTCTCTTGATCAATACCTTAATTACCTGAAAAACCCGAAAACTTACACCACCCCACAAGGCAAGAACGTCACTTCTGAAGTTCGCTACGCTCGTAACAACACGATCGGCGATCAATCTTGGGTTGATTCACTTCACCTTGAGTCTGAAATCACCGGCTTCTTCACCCGTTATCTTGCGACTGTGAAAGATGGTATCGGTGTTCTCGTCACTTACTCGGTAAACAAGAACAAATATCAAGACTACTCAAGCATGTTTGATGAGATGGTCAAATCACTGAAAGCATTCCGCAAGGAAGGCGGCCTCAACATTGCTGGTGCAAGTGCCGACCTTTTCAAGACCAAGGGCACGGGCAACCTGAGCAGTGACACCGTATTCGGAAACATTCAAGGTTCTGAAGAAGCAAAACCGGCAAAAGCGGCCAATCTACTCGATGACCCAATGGTTTTCTACGGTGGAATTGCACTCGTGGCGCTCGTGTTGCTGATGGTTCTTAAAAAACTGAAAAAATAATTCATTCAACATTCAACTCAAAAGCCCTGGTCAATTGAATTGGCCGGGGCTTTTTCTTTTCAATCAGCGTTCATATTTTTTAACCATCTTCAAAAGATCATCCAGTTCAAATGGCTTTGCTACCCAGCCGATGGCACTGATATCTTGAGCTCTTTGCTTTGCATCTGCGGCGGCGGTCATCACCACAATCGGAGACAGATGATCGTGCTTTGCCAGAAACTCGATTGCAAACTGCCATCCATTCATCACGGGCATTTTCATGTCGAGTAAAATCAAATTCGGCAATTCACCTGATTTTAAAAGCTCCATGGCTTCAAAACCATTTTCGGCAGTCCGAACGCCATACCCTTCGAGCTCCAGAAATGCCTTCAGTGCCAAAAGAATATCTTGATCGTCTTCAACGATCAGAATGTTTTTTTTCTTCTCAGTACTCATTCTTGTGCCCCTTTTTTCGGAATTTCAAAAAAGAACGTACTGCCCTCACCTAATTTGCTTTCAACGCCGATTGCGCCGCCATGAAGCTCGATGATTTTACGGGCGATATATAACCCAAGGCCAAGACCACTGGTTCGCTCTTCGTGTTCTGATGCCCCCCTGGTTAACGGATTGAATAATTCTTCCTGCAACTTTTTTGTGATTCCCGGACCTGAGTCTTTCACCATGATCCGTACTTTAGTCGGTTGATCATCGACTTTGATTTCTATTGCCCGATCAACGGGTGTGTATTTGTTGGCATTATCCAAAAAATTCGAAATCACCTGAAAAATCCTCAGTTGATCCATCATGACCATGATTTGATCATGCTGTTGAAGAAATAAAATCTTGCGACTAGGTGCGCGCAACTCAAGTTCTTGAAGGCAATTGTTCAGCAGATGAATCAAATCAACTGGCTCCAATTTCAATTGAACCATCCCCCGCTCTAATCGGGATACATCCAACAGCTCTACCACCAAAAGAGCAAGACGATCTGCCTGCCCCTGAAGCCGAGACAGAGTCGACATCTCGATGGGCAGCCCCCTTGCTAAATTTTTCTTTGAAATTTGCAGCAACAATGAAAAAGCGGTGATCGGGGTTCTCAACTCATGCGCGGCCACATCAAGAAAATGAGTTTTAGTGAGAACAGCCTTTTCGGCTACATCTCTCGCAGTGTCCAACTCCTGCTTTAATTTTCTCTCGGCAGTAATATCAGTGAAACTCACCACTACTTGAGATAGCCGGTTTTTCTCATCAAATTCCGGATGGGCATTGCAAATCGCCCATATCGGCTGCTCAAGATCAGGCCGAATAATGCCAATCACCAGATTTTGAATGGGAGCTCTTGAAGCGAACACCTTACTCACCGGGTATTCCTCGATGGGCATAAAAACCCCATCATCTCGTAAAAAATGCCAGCGTGGGTCGCTTGTGGCTTTTCCGAGCAACTGGTCTTTGGTGAGCCCAAGAATCATGGATGCGGCTCGATTCGAGTAAACAATTTGAGTGTTTGCACCATGAACCACAACACCGGGGTGAAGGCTGTCCAATAAGTCACGAAATTGCGCTTTGGTCCACCATTGAGATTCTTGCAACGCAAGACCACTTTGATTTGAACGCACGATCAGCTGCTCTGTTTGCATCAACACCTCTAACCACAAGATGCAAGTTGAAGACCAAGCTGAAGACTCGATGATTATTTCGAAAACTTAACTTCTTCACCACAAAGACGAAGTGCGGCTTCTTTCAATTTCTTCACTTCGGCCTTTGCTGTTGGTTTTTTTGCCAGCACCAGTATCATCGGCGGGTTTTTTTCAAGCCAACGCGATACCAGTTTTTGCAAATCGGCAGTCTTGATATTTCGAACCAGATTCACATAATTCCTGAACGAAAGATTTTTCTTATAAAACAATTCCGATGTTGAAATGGCCATCATTCTCGATTCGGCACTTTCAAGCGACAACTCGAATGAATAGATCAAACTGTCTTTGATGCGGGATAATTCTGTGGATGGAATTCCATTTTTAGCGATGCTTTTCAATTCTTTTTGAACAACCTTGATTGAATCAAGAATGCGCTCAGGCTGAACCCCTGCATAAACAATGAACATCGATGCATCAAGAAAATGAATCGCGTTGGCATAGACCGAATAAGCCCAGCCTTTTCTTTCGCGAATATGGTCAAACAAGACAGAACTCATGCCGCCACCAAGATACTGCTGAATCATGATCGATACGACACGCTCACGAAAGTTGTTGAGTGGTGAAGAAATACCATAGAGCAGATGCGCCTGCTCTGTTTGAGAAACCAGCCAATTAAACCCTTTTTCTGTTTTTTGTGGAGGGTCCATGCCCCACTGGGCTTTCCTGATTTGCTGTTTTCGATTCGGCCAAGGCTTCGCACCAAGCACCGCAAATTGTTTTTTTACTTTTTCAAAACTCACTGCACCTGAAACGGCAAGCACCATGTTTTCAGGACGGTAGTGCTGATAGAAAAAATGGAAGAGTTTTGCCCGAGTCACACTTTTAATACTTTCTTCACTTCCCAGAATTTGGCGCCCCAGCGGATGCTTTCCAAAAAACCGCTCCAAAAACTGATCGAAACATTCCTCTTCAGGACTTTCTTTCACCATTGCGATTTCTTGAAGAATCACCTGACGCTCTTTTTCAACTTCCTTAGCTGCAAACAGCGGGTGATAAAGAATTTCTTTTAACAACTCGGCACCAAGGGATAGCTCGCGCGCCGGAAGATAGAAGTGAAAACAAGTATGCTCGCGACTGGTGAAGGCATTGAAATCCCCCCCTACCCGGT